>SLNX01000235.1 GCA_007132825.1 Bacteroidales bacterium
ATCAGGTCCTTATTTAGCTTATACGGTGATGAAGCATTATTTTGCTCTGATGACATTGTTAATTCAATTTTACCCCTTAAAAGCGTTTGTGCAATCAGCGAACGAATCTCCTGTTCCTTTTCCCTATAGGCTTGGGGCAACTTAACGCTGATATCGAGGTTTTTTCCGTTCAGTGAACGAAGCTCAATGGAAACATCCTGGTTGTTGAGGCGGCATTGGGCTTTCCCAAAACCTGTCATTGACTTGATCATGTCGCTTTTTTTAACAAAGATACACGACAATTTTCAATTCTTACAAATATAGGCAGGCTGTGAAATACCAAATAATTTAAATTTATCCGTATTTTTGATCCTGTTATGAAAAGTTTTTTAATGACATTCATTATTGTGTCCCTGTTTGGTCTTTATTCTGAAAGACTTTATGGACAGATGTTTCGTGGTGGCTTACAAGGTGGACTAACTGCAAGCGAGGTCTCGGGCGATCATGCCGGCGGCCCCGACAAACTGGGTTGGTACGCTTCTGTTTATACCAACCGGGATATCGGCCCGTTTTCAAGATTTCAGCTTGAGTTGATGTATATCCAGAAAGGGAGCCGCGCTTACCATGATCCATGGGACGATATCCACGGCAACCAAAACAATGGTTTCATTTTAATGGATGATAATGACCTTGATCCTGACCCAGACCCGGATGATGGGTTCAGGGATTACCGGTTTAATCTGCACTATGTTGAGATTCCGCTGTTTTTTATTTTTGACTTTTCTTCTGTAACTCAAATTACATTTGTTGACAGGCTGTCCGGGGAGCTGGGTTTGTCTCTTTCAACCGTGGTTGGGCATTATGAAACGGATAATTTTGGTAACGACCGAACCAATGAAATGGCTGCCTTAAGACCGTTCAAATTTGCTGAGCTGAATGCCTTGTTGGGGATTCAATACCCAATCACAGATGATCTGAGCTTTCATATCCGTTTTTCGCAGGGAGTTACACCACTCCGAACCCGTTTCAGCCGTAATGAAATTATCTGTGCCAATGCATTGGAATGCTACCGCAAACGCCACCAGTTCAACACAGTCTGGAGCTTCGGCATCTCCTATACGATGTTTTATGGTGGAAATTAATGTCTTTTATTAGATGATTCTTTCAATAGAATCCAGGATTCGAAAAAGAGAAACACCAGATATTAAACTCAGCCATCCAACCTCTAACTTCCAACCTCCAACTTCCAACCTCTAAAATCAGTACCTGTAAAACTCCGGCTTGAACGGACCATCTTGCTTTACACCGATGTAGGCGGCCTGTTCGGGTGTCAGCCTGGTGAGTTTCACACCGATCTTTTCCAGGTGAAGCCTGGCCACCTCTTCGTCAAGGTGCTTCGGCAGTGTGTAAACCCCGACTTCGTAATCTTTTTTCCAAAGGTCGATCTGGGCGAGTACCTGGTTGGTAAAACTGTTGCTCATCACAAAAGAAGCGTGACCTGTGGCACATCCCAGGTTTACCAGGCGCCCTTCGGCAAGCATGAATATTTCGTGTCCGTCAGGGAAAACGTATTTATCAACTTGTGGCTTGATGTTGACTTTCTTAACGCCGGCCATCTCGTCCAGCGCATCCACCTGGATCTCATTGTCGAAGTGGCCAATGTTGCAAACAATCGACTGGTCTTTCATTTTCGACATGTGTTCCGTGGTGATCACATCTTTGTTCCCGGTGGCTGTGACATATATATTGCCTTCTGCCAGTGCCTCTTCCATGGTGGTTACTTCAAACCCTTCCATGGCGGCCTGCAGGGCACAGATGGGGTCAATTTCGGTAACAAGCACTCGCGCGCCATAGCTACGCATAGAGTGGGCACAACCTTTGCCCACATCACCATATCCGGCCACAACCACTACTTTGCCGGCAATCATAACGTCTGTGGCGCGCTTAATACCGTCGGCCAGCGATTCACGACAGCCATACAGGTTGTCAAACTTTGATTTCGTGACCGAGTCATTCACATTAATGGTTGGCACGAGCAGTTCTCCCTTTTCCATCATCTGATAAAGGCGGTGCACACCTGTTGTGGTTTCTTCGGAGATTCCCTTCAGCTCTTGGGCCATCCGGTGCCACTTTTGCGGGTCTTCAGCGTGGATTTTTTTGATCAGGTTGATGATGATCGCCTCTTCCCTGTTTGCCGGTTTGCGGTCAAGCAGGGTGGGGTTCTCTTCGGCTTTATATCCCTGGTGAATCAGCAAAGTGGCATCTCCACCATCGTCAACGATGAGATTTGGTCCTTTGCCACCCGGGAAACTCAGTGCCTGCTCGGTACACCACCAGTACTCTTCAAGGGTTTCACCTTTCCAGGCAAACACGGGGATACCTTCGGCAACCATGGCCGCCGCCGCATGATCCTGTGTTGAAAAAATGTTGCAGCTTGCCCAGCGGACATCAGCGCCAAGCGCCTTCAATGTTTCAATCAGAACGGCCGTTTGAACCGTCATGTGCAACGATCCGGTAATGCGTGCGCCCGCCAGAGGCTGTTCTTTGGCAAACTTTTCACGTATCGCCATCAGTCCGGGCATCTCTTTTTCGGCAATCTCAATCTCCTTACGTCCAAATTCGGCGAGATTTATGTCTTTGATTTTGTAGTCCAGTTTCTTTTCTGTCGCTATGTTTTCCATTTATGTAATAGTTAAAAATTTTCAACACAAAGATACAAAATATTAAGCCAGCCCCGATCCGCAAGGGGCATCAAATAAATTGATCCATGAGTATAACAAAAAATGCAGGAAATGGTTTCTCCTGTTATCGTTTGATCAGTCTTTGCGTGCCTGTTTGGTCTCCATTAATGACACGCACAATATACATGCCAGGCTGCAATCTGTCAAGGCTCAACATATGCAACCTTTGCAAAGGCAGGTTTTTACTGAACAGGTAACCTCCAATGGCGCTGTGGAATTCTACAGTAATGCTTTGATTATTTTGAAAACTGGCAATTTCCAGATTCAGAACCCCATCTGCAGGATTGGGGAAAATTCTGAAAAAGTCCATTTCGTTTGCTTCGTGACGGAGTCCGGTAGTAATCAAATGATCTCTTCCTCCTGAAGAATCTGAAGTGATCTTGGTTGCCTCGGGAATCTGACAATAGTCATCATCGTCGATTGCGATGCGTGCGAGGAGATAACCACCGTTTTCAACAGAAGTACCCGGAAGCAGAGTGATGCTGTGACCTGCTATTAGTGTTGCGTTTCCACCCTGTTGCACCTGAAACCATCCACCATTGCCCCCTGTGACAATGGACGCACTCGAATCAAAACAAACTTCATCACCATCCTCTATGATGTGCTCGTTAAGCACCAGAACATCATCAATTGACAATACGGTAATTGTTCCAGGGAAACCATTGGTCATAATGTTGTCGCCGCCAAATGAGCTTATCAAGGCATTTGTCGGCTCAAGTTCAAACACTCCATGCTGACTTCCTGCAATAATTTCAAAAGACACAACCGGTCCACTGTTTCCAACAAAAGCACTGTTAGAAAATGAAAAGCCGAATATGCGCAATATGTTTCCATCAATAATATTGGCTTGCAGCATATGGTCAGTTATGCGATCCGGGTTGAGTGATGCCGTATTGCTTACAAAAGAAAGTTGCTCAGGTATGGGTATATCCACCTGGAAAGCAACAAATTCATCATTGTTATCTATCAGCAGATCAACAGTAACGGCACTGCCGGGGGCTACCTCAGCGCTGCTGACAGTCAAATTATTTTCTGCAAATGCTTGTGAGAACAATGCCGGTAGAATAAACAGAAGTAAAAGAGTTATTTTACGCATTGTGTAGTTAAAAATGCCCATAATCGTTTTTTTTATAAAATTATAAAGATAATCATAGCGAAAACGCATAAAGTCTATTTTTTTTTGTTCTTGAGTATGGAAAATATTACCGATTGCAGATATAATCGGTGTTAAGTTACGATTATTATCAGAAAGTAGGTTGTAAAACTATGTTTTCTAAACAAAATGGAGATGTCTCAAAATAACCCTAATGATATGACGATAAAAAAACCTAAATTTGGGTATTGAAAATTTGTATTATGAAAATTCAAATTCCTCAATAAAGAATCATCAAAATCAAGGCAAATTAAATTATTGTTCGTTTTTTTGTCTTCAATTCTGCCTTCATGGGACTCTTACTCAAAAAAAACATATTAAAAGCCTGTCTCGGTGTCTGGGAGGTCACAGAATCGCCGGAAGAGCTCATTCAACAGGTGAATCTTTCACCGGGAGAGCAAACATTTTATCAGCAATTGAGCAGTCCGTTGCGCAAAAAACATTGGCTCGCCTACCGGATGATCCTCCCTCATCTTCTCGGTGAAGAGCCTCTTTCAGGTATTTCATACGACTCCTATGGGAAACCAATTCTTGACAATGGTGCAGGCCATATTTCTGTGGCTCACTCCGGGCGGTTTGCAACCATGATCTACAGCCGGAATCACCAGGTTGGGATCGACATCGAAGCCATCCA
>SLNX01000023.1 GCA_007132825.1 Bacteroidales bacterium
CTGTTATGATTGTTGAAGAAAACAGGAAAAAGAAAAACACAATTAAATTGCAATACGAAAAACATGGAAATGTTGGTTTTCAGGAAGAATTTGACCTGAAGGGCAATCTAGTTAGTCGCATCGAGCGAAAATACAATGATGATGGTCTGCTGCTGGAGAGTAAAATTGAGGCGGTGATCCCTTCCATGGGCACCACCCACAGCTATATTGTTACGCAGGAGTATGATTTTTATTGATTGTTAATTATGTGTAAGGATTTCTCTTTGCGTTTTTTGCGTATGGTTTTTGGGTGAGAGACGAGATTCCTCAAGGCAATGGCCAAAAGCTACAGTTGAGACGCGCCGGCTGGCGCGTCTTTACGGGCCGAGACTCTTCCTAAGACACAAACGCGCCACAGGGCGCGTTTATACACCAAATCCTTATTCACAATTATAAACCCGTCGTAAATTTGATCATTAAAAACTGTTGGATCAAGATCGCAGCAACCCATAGAATACGAAATGAGGATGGATTATTATCAAAAAATCAGTTAAACTTGTAATACCGCGCCTGCGGCGCGGTAAAATGTCTAAGCAACGGCTACTGTAGAGACGCGCCCTCTGGCGCGTCTCAGCCCCCCTGGCACATCTCAGCCCTCTGGTGCGTCTCAGCCCCTCTGGCGCGTCTCAGCCCCCCTGGCATATCTCAGGGGCATAAGAAATAATGGAAGTTATTGATTATATTAACAAATATAAGTTCATTAACAATTAACAATTAACCATTAACAATTAAAAAAGGCCATCGGGATCTCCGACAGCCTTTTTTTTATTGGAATTGAATGGGTTTTACCTTATTCCGGCGACTTCTCCACGCAGGGTGGAGTAGTTTACCCTGAGGGCATTTACCATTCGCAATTCCTGTTTTACATCTGTCACGATACCCATTCGTGTTTCGCTATCCACCTTGAGTGATGTAGTCATTAGCGGTCTTTCCGCTTCTGCGGTGGCTTGTCTTTCAGACTCAATAAAAGAGGCGATGTCGTCAACAGATGCGAAGGAATCATAAAGTTGAATTCTGGGCTCTGTTCCGAACACCTGCGATTGTAAGGGTGGACCGATATAGATAAAGCTTACAAGTGACCTGCGTTCAAGTTGCTGTATTTCAGTAGCCGAAGGCAGTTGTGTGCGTACATACAGTGTTGTTTCACGCATCACGGTTGTCACCATGAAGAAGAAAAGCAACATGAAGATAATGTCGGGCAGTGATGCCGTATTGATCTTCGGAGTTCCTTTTGCGGTTTCTTTTTTGAATCTTCCCATATTACCTTCCTCCTATGTCTTTAGGTTCAGCTTCAGAAATGGCCATTGGCACGGCGCGTCTGACAGAATTTACGAGTTCTTCGTCACGAAGTTCTGTAAAGCGCACGCCGAAGAATTCTCGGGAGACATCATCGCGGATCTCACGAACAGCGGCTGCCAGTTCATTCTGAACAGCGATGTACATCTCATAAGAGGTGCCCCGGTCGTTCTGAAGTGAGATAACTCCCCTGGAAACTTCAAATGGACCAATGTGGTCAATATCAACGGTTTCCTTAACGGGCAGAGAGGGGTCGTTATCGGGGTTCAACAAAAAGTGTTTTGCTTGCTCTCTTAAGCGATCAATGCGGCCCGGTTCACCTTCGACAAGCAGCCTGTCCTGGGCGTCCACAAGAACAACGAAAACATTTCGTTCACGGACAGGCGGTGGTTCGGGAGCATTCGGGTCAATGGGCGGGGGCAACATCCTGTTGATTCCGGTATCTACATCCATTGTGGTAGTTACCAGGAAAAAAATCAGCAGGAGAAACGCAATATCGGCCATTGAACCGGCATTGATCTCAGGACTCATTCTAGCCATAGAAAGATCTCCTTTTTAGATTGTTTTTATCTGAAAAATTTATATACCTCTGTAAAGACTGCAGCCACAACACACATTCCAACAAGGATCATGGTTGTGGTGATTCCGCCACCTACCCATTGGGAAACGTTCGGACCTGCATTCTCATACACCTCATTGGTACTGATCGCATAAGAGAAAAGCACGATAACAACCAATACACCTATTCCAATGAGCGCCGGGATTGCCTTGCGGAAATTCCAGAACATCTGTATGATCGGAAAGATGATGGCTGTAAGTGCAGCTATGCCCAGCAGACCATAGGTGACAAACATTCCTATATTAATTACCGATTCGTTCATTTTTGAAATAGGTTTTTTTATTTTTTGTATTTAATAAGGATGTCCATGAAAGAAATTGTGGCATCCTCCATGGTATTGACCATGGTGTCAATTTTGGATACGATGTAGTTGTAAAATATCTGGAGGATAACTGCCACGATAAGACCGAAAACAGTGGTTAGAAGAGCGATCTTAATACCATCTGCAACGATCGTGGGAGAGATGTCACCTGCACGGGCAATAGCGTCAAATGCGCCAATCATACCAATTACTGTACCCATAAACCCAAGCATCGGGGCAATAGCGATAAACAGCGAAATCCACGTCAGGTTCATTTCCAGCCGGCCCATGAGTACGCTACCGTATGAAACGATCGACTTTTCGACCACCTCCATACCTTCATTGTAGCGATCAAGTCCTTGATAGTAGATGCTTGCTACAGGTCCACGGGTGTTACGGCATACCTCTTTAGCAGCATCAACGCCACCGGTCTTGAGCGCGTCTTCCACCTTGTTAAGCAACTTGTTGGTGTTTGTTGATGCAAGGTTCAGGTAGATGATTCGCTCAACACAGAGTCCAAGGCCGAGAATCAAACACAACAGAATGATGCTCATAAACATAGGACCACCTTCGATGAATTGCTCTTTCAGAATGTAGTGAAACGACTGCTCCTCTGTTTCGGGTGCCAAATCCTGCTGCATCAGTGCTGCGGGATCCGGTTCCGAATCCTGATCAACGTCAGTTTCGGCAACTTCTGTTTCAGCCTCCAATACCGGGGTGTCTGCAATTACTGCGGTGTTTACACCAAAAGTAAGCATCCCCGCTAGTGTCAAAAAGACGAATAATTTTTTCATAACTGATTTGTTGGTTTTTGTTTAACTGTAATTAATTAGCAATTTCGCTTTCTTATTAATAATTATTGTAATGAAGCGGAGAGAAAGGGATTCGAACCCTTGATCCGCTTGTGACGGATACACGCTTTCCAGGCGTGCGCCTTCGACCACTCGGCCACCTCTCCCAAAAAATCATCGCATAGCAGCCTGGTATTTCAAGCTGCTAAAATACAAAAAAAATTACACACAAGTTTTTTTCCTTTATTTATTTTGATAATAAATTGCAAATCTGATACCAACTATTTTATTCGGAGTAGATTACACTTAGAACGGTCTCACCAACAGCTCGCAGTGTGATGGGGTCGATCACCTCCATATTGTCGCCAAGAGTATGCCATTGCGGAAAAAAACCGTGTTCCGTTGTTTCATCCTGGTGAATGATGTTGATGGTCGGAATATTTCTTATTGTATTCACATAATAATGATCATCAGTAACGAAACCTCCATCCCTATTTAGAAAAATATGCCCATAACCCAGTCGATTAGCAGCTTCCCAAACCTTTCGGACGATATTTGGGGCATAAAGCATCGAATAGCCCTCGCGCTTGAATTGAGGATCCGAGGCACCCACCATATCTAGTAATATGCCAAAACGGGCAAAATAATCCGGCCGATGGGGATTTCTGGCCCAATGCTGTGACCCCAGAGCCCAGGTGTCCCTGTCAGGTAAATTGGAAAAGCGATGTCTTCCGTAATCCTCTGCATCAAAAAATATGATGTCGATGCCCACATCCGGAGCTTGCTGGCTGATCAGCCGGGCAATTTCTAGCAATACACCTACACCACTGGCACCGTCATTGGCGCCATCAATGGGTGTGAAATGATTCGCAGGATCGGGATCGTAATCTGCATAGGGACGGCTGTCCCAATGAGCGCACAAAAGTATCCGGCGCCTGTTTTCGGGCTGAAATACACCGATGATGTTTTTAATGTTGAGCACCGTGCCATCGTAGGCCCTAACCCGTGTTTCCTGTAAATATATTGTATCAGAAAACCGACCAAGCGTCTCTGTCAGCCATTTTCCCGCCTGGCGATGTGCCTCGGAGTTTGGTACGCGCGGACCAAAAGCGACCTGCCGGGCAACAAAGTTAAATGCGGAGTCAGCATTGAATGTGGGTGGCTGCACCTGCTGTCGCTCCGCTCGGTTGCCAGTGTCCGGTTCAGCACCGCCACCACAGGAAAAAAGCATTATGGGAATAATGATCAGAAACAACAGAGCGGGGAATATGTTGTTTTTCATACGTTTATAAAGGTTTAGTTGTTTAGTCGTTTAGTTGTTTAGTTGTTTAAATGTTTAGATGTTCTCATCTTCCATCTTCAATCGATAATCGACAATCGA
>SLNX01000133.1 GCA_007132825.1 Bacteroidales bacterium
AAGGTCATCTGGTCATAATCGGAGCTTTGTTTCAATCCGACAATCTGACCTGACTTAAACCCTTCATAAATAGCGTTCTCTTCAAACTTTGCAAGCTCGCGGGCAGCATCTTCCAATGCATCCAGGTCGATGTCCTCAGCACCCCGGGCAACATTGTCAAGTTCCCAGATGTTCAGTTCGAAGGGGATTCGTGCCTCTACGAGTGGCATTACCTGATGCATGCCATATTTCACGGCACCTTTTTGATTTGCAGGAACCTGGATGCGTCCTGTTGACAAAGCGGCATAATCCCAGCCTTTTGGTCCTTCCACATCCAGGAACTTGCGGCCGGAAAGAACGGATGTCAGAACATCCACTGCCGTTTCATTGATCTCTTCCCATGCGGCGTCCGATATCGGCGCCAATGTTTTTCTTAAAATATCCATGTTGTCCTCCTTTACTTTTTAATTTTTCCAATACCTAATGAATCTGACCCGCCACCGTGGTCGTCGTGACCATGGTCGTCGTGGTCGTGCCCATGGCTGCCCATAATGTCACCCTCTTTGAATAACCAGTTACGCAACTCTTCATCCCAACCGGGCATGTTGCGCCGCAACCACTCGAGCGTCATGCAGGCATGCTCAATTTCCTCATCGCGGTTGTGAGCCATAATGGCTTTCAGATCGGGGTCGTTGCTGGTAACAACACGCTGGTGGTACCAGTCTACAGCCTCAATCTCCTCCTTTAAACTGTTCAATGCACGCGAAAAATTACGCGCCTCTTGAGATAATTCTTCTGCGGGTTCGTGATAAGCTGACATAATAAATCGATTTTAATGATTATGATTGATTAATAATGAATGATTTTTCTGATGCCTTTGTTGCGGTGGTTCAAACCGATGTTCATACCCCAATAAGCCAGGCATATGCAAATGTAACCATTTTACGCTTACTATACAAACAATGATGGCGTAAGATTTGTTTGTGAGATAAAGTTGCTTTTGTTTATTTTTGCCGGGATAAGGTTATTAAAAATTGAGCGCACTCCTTAAAGTCGAAAAAACGCCACTGATTCACAGATTTAAACATTTATTCATTTTTATGTATCTGATTATAAGCACATTTAAATTTTTATAATTTCATAATCTGTGAACCGAACGAAGTGAGCTCATGAACTCCTTTAAAACAAACACTTGTGAATAATCTGTGGCTATAATCGACTTTTCGTAGCGGACTCAAAATTAAAGAATTTTACTTATTGCAAACAAAAGACAGCCATGAAAAAAGTATTGAGTTTAATCGCAATTGTTGTCATGTTATTCTCTGTGGGATGTAAAACTGACAGCAACAGAAAACAATCATTAAATATGGGTATTATTTCTGAAAGAGTTATGGATCAGGTGGTCAATGACCTGGTTAAAGAGCATGGGCAGGAAAACAAGGAGATGATTCATAGAGGTGCAGCACAGGTTGCCGCCTTGTGGACCGACCAGGATGGCAGCGTAGAAGATTACCTGCGTTTCTGCCGTGAAAATTACATTGCCGACCAGGAGCAACGTAATGAACTGTTCAACAAGCTTTCTCGCAACTACGAATACATCTGGGGCCATTTTAACCAAATGATACTGGAACTTACCAAGCCGCTTCATCTCGACTGGGGTCCCATTCAGCCTGTTGATGTGATGTTTGGCAGCTATGCTCCTTCGGCCCACCTTGCCGAAGATTTTTATAAAAACAAGATCGCTTTTCTGACCGTTCTGAATTTTCCGTTTTTCTCTCTTGAAGAGAAGAATGAACTCGGTCAGAATTGGGACCGTCTTGATTGGGCTTATGCCCGGATGGGTGATGTGTTTACCTCCCGCGTTCCGGCAGAAATCATTCAGCACATGTCGCGCACAGGAACAGAAGCTGACAACTACGTGTCAGAGTACAACATCATCATGGGGCAACTTGTGAATGATGCGGGGGAACACCTTTTTCCGGATCATCTGCGTCTGATCACACACTGGGGTCTTCGTGATGAACTGAAGGCAAACTACGACGGCACCGAAAAAGGACTTGAAAAACAAAAGATGATCTACCAGGTAATGCAGCGTATCATTGATCAGAGCATTCCGGAAAAGGTGATTAATAATACCGACGTCAAATGGAACCCTTTCACAAATGATGTTTATCACGAAGGACAAACCCTTTCAACCGATCCAGAACCCAACACACGTTACAAACATCTGCTGGAGAATTTTCATGCAAGGAAAGCAGCTGACCCTTATGCTCCAAACTATCCGACAGCAATTGAACGTGCTTTTGAACAGGGTTTGGAAATGAGTATGGAGGAGGTAGAAGCTGTATTCATTGAATTAGTGGGTGACCCCCTTATGAAAAAGGTTGGGGATCTGATTGCCGAAAGACTGGGACGGGATTTGGAACCCTTTGATATTTGGTATGATGGCTTTAAAGCACGCAGTGGCATCTCGGAAACTGAGCTGGATCAAATTGTCAGGGAAAGATATCCTGACGCGGCATCCCTTGAAAAGGGGATTCCCGGAATATTGATACAGCTGGGTTACAGCAAGGATCGTGCTGAAGAGCTTGCCTCCAAAATCGTTGTTGAGGGTGCCCGCGGCGCCGGACATGCCTGGGGAGCCCAGATGCGTTCTCAAAATTCATACCTGAGAACACGTATTGCCGAAGGGGGTATGACATACAACGGGTTTAACATTGCAGCACATGAACTGGGCCACAATGTGGAGCAAACCATCAGCCTGCACGATGTGGAGCATTACCTTCTTAATGGCATTCCGAATACGGCATTCACCGAAGCGCTGGCTTTCATATTCCAGACCCGTGACCTTGAGCTGCTTGGCATACAAAGCGACGACCCAATGACCGATCATCTGAAAACACTTGACATCCTCTGGGGCACATATGAAATTATGGGCGTTTCACTGGTCGACATGCAGGTATGGCGTTGGATGTACGACAATCCGAATGCAACTCCGGAACAGCTGAAGAAACAAACCATGAAGATAGCAAAAGATGTTTGGAACAGCTATTTCGCACCCGTTTTTGGGATCGAGGATACACCCATCCTTGCAGTATATTCTCACATGATCAGCTATCCATTGTACCTGAGTGCATATCCTCTGGGGCACCTGATTGAATTTCAGATCGAAGAACATGTTCGCGGAAAAAATCTGGCTGATGAAATTGACAGAATGTTTGCTTTGGGCAGGTTTACACCCGTTCATTGGATGGATCAGGCTGTCGGTGAACCGCTTTCAGCAAAACCTTTGCTGGACGCCGGAACAAGAAGCGTTGCTGCCTTAACCGGCAGAAGGTAATAGGTAAGCCCGTTGGTCAGGGGGTGAAATATTTTTCAACCACTGTAGGGTAATAACGGTGTTCAAGCTTTTGAATCCTTTTTGCAAGGTTTTCAGGAGTTTCGCCAGGCAGCACTTTCAGGCTTCGCTGAAAGATGATCTGTCCGCGATCATATGCTTCGTCAACAACATGGATCGTGATACCACTTTTCCCGGCAGCTGAATTGATTACGGCACGGTGCACATGCATGCCATACATCCCTTTGCCTCCAAATTCGGGCAACAGGGCCGGATGTATGTTCAGTATTTTTTCAGGATACAAATTAATGAAGTATTGGGGTATCAGTATAAGGTATCCGGCCAAAACAACACCATCTATATTGTTTTTGAAAAAAAGGTTTTTAATCAAACCTTCCTGCTGCCACTCCCGGGAAGTGATCACAACAGAAGGTACATTCAGCGCTTCGGCACGTTTAAGCACAAAAGCATCCTCGCGGTTTGTTACAACGAGTGCAATTTCAATGTATGGGTGACCGGAAAAATATCTGATCAGGTTTTCAGCATTGCTTCCGCTTCCGGAAGCAAAAACAGCAAGACGGATTTTGCTTTTTTCAGGCATATCAGTTGTCTGCACAAAAGTAAATGATATCATAAAATTATACTGTTTCTTCTAAGTTGCATAATATTTTCAAAAAAACATTGATCATATAGTAAAAAAGGACAAAATCTACTATATTTTTAGTTGTTTTTATTTCACTATATATCAATTGTTTACGAATCGTTTAGCAAAATTGCAGTCAAAAAAGTTGGTTATAATCAATAGTTTATTTTTCTTTGCACCCTGTTTAACAAAAAAAAGGAGAAACCATGTCTGACATTGCAACAAGAGTAAAAGCTATCATTGTTGATAAGCTTGGTGTAGATGAAAAAGAGGTGACACCTGAGGCAAGTTTTACAAACGATCTGGGTGCCGATTCTCTTGACACTGTAGAACTCATTATGGAGTTTGAAAAAGAGTTTAATCTTGCCATTCCTGATGACCAGGCCGAAAAAATCAGCACGGTAGGTGAAGCGATTGCTTACATTGAGAATAGCAACAAGTAAAACATTTTTTTAATG
>SLNX01000010.1 GCA_007132825.1 Bacteroidales bacterium
ATATCAACATCATTTCGAAACACCCATGACCCCATTCCTGATTCAACAGTTCAGGGAGGAGGACCCATTTGAACCTCTTAGGAGGAATAGTGCCACAAAGGAACAGTTTGCAGCTGCCTGTTATCAGAAGGTGGACGGCCTGAGGGTTTTGCAGTATCTGAAATCTGGAACTACGAAAACAATAAGAAATGATGAATTAAGGCTCCTTGAATTCCTGGATCATCATAAAAACATCATACCAGAAAAGATATTGGAACCCATCCTAAAGGAAAAACAAACACCTGCCAATATCCAGCAATTGACAGAACGAGGTTTTGATAGGTGTCCGATCGTGCTTTTGGATGCAATCCGGAATTACTTGATGGCTATTGAGGTTGGTTTTCAAAGATTTGATCTGGGAAATGGGAGCTGAGAAATGAGATTAGTAAAGACAATTCATGAATTGTCTCTAAACCTTTACAAACTGATGAAACAAAAGCTTTTGGTTATTACCGGTCCAACGGCAACAGGCAAAACCCGTCTGGCAGCTAAAGTAGCTGCCGAATTGGACGGTGAGGTGATCAGTGCCGACTCCAGGCAGGTTTATCGTGGGATGGACATAGGAACCGGCAAGGATCTTAGTGATTATATCATTGATGGAAAAATGGTCCCTTTCCACCTGATCGACATAAAGGAGCCGGGAACTGAATATAATGTTTATGCCTTTCAGCAGGATTTCCTCAAAGCCTATCAGGATATTAAGCAAAAAAACAAGCGAGCTGTGCTATGCGGAGGCACCGGAATGTATATTGAAGCAGCCATTGGTAAATACCGATTGCTTAAAGTACCTAAGAATGACATTCTAAGAAAGAAGTTATCTGCATTGGACATGAATAGCCTTGTCAGCAGGCTTCGTTCACTGAAAAAGCTTCATAACATAACCGATATTTCTGATCGTGACCGGCTTGTAAGGGCAATAGAAATAGCCGAATATGAGATAAAACATCATGATAAACGAATAGACTATCCTGATTTTGAGCCTTTTGTTTTTGCTCTCCGATTTGACCGCAAAAAACTGCGTGCAAGGATTACAAACAGGTTGAAGGAGCGTTTGGATGAAGGGCTGATCAAAGAGGTGGAACATCTTCTGAATAGCGGTTTAAAGTCGGAGCAATTGCTTTTTTACGGACTTGAGTACCGCTACGTGACCCTGTTTTTAACCGGACAAATCGGTTTCGATGACATGTTTGAGAAATTAAATACAGCCATACACCAGTTTTCCAAAAGGCAGATGACCTGGTTCAGACGAATGGAACGCAAAGGGATCCGGATTGAATGGATCGACGGGGAGCTGCCGTTAACGGAAAAAGCGGAAAGGATCAGCTCCGTTTTTAATACCTGAGAATTCGTTGATTATATCCTGTAGGAAAGTCCGATTCCAAGCAATTGCCGGGTTTGGGTCTTTTTAATGGTATCATGATCGTAAAGGATATGAAACAGAAAGCTGGCGGTTATATATCTGTTGATTTTGATGTTAATCGATGTTTCCCAGTCCACTTCTGTGTTTTTTCTGTTGTTCTTATCCTCATCCACAAGGTTATTGAACAAGGTGAGCCTTGATTCAACAAGTAAGTCTTCAAAGATCTCCTTTTTGAACATGAAGTTAGCCAAAAAACCAAATTCTGCGGCCATATTCTCCCCCTCTTTGACCCCGAAGGCTCCCTGATTGGACAGGTCATCATCCAATACGAAGATCAGGCGTCCGGAAGCAGGTGAGAAGAACAACGACAGGAACTCCCAGGGTTTGTAGTCAACACCGAGTGAGAGCCTCAGATTTCCGGGTGCCATAAAGTTGGAGACTAACACGCTGTCATTCGGATACTTAAAACCTTCAGTAAATTGTGTTCTGAAATCCAGGAGAAATGAGGTGCTTAGGTTTTTGGTTACCTCCCTGCCACCTTTAGATAGCAAAAATATCCTGTCCTCGTTTTTTCGCAATGGTGTGTCTTCAATTTTTAAGATGCCATAAGACATATTTAGCAGGTTTTCCCATTCGAAGTTGCCTTTTTTATGGGTTGCTCCCAAATTAAGAACCGTTGTAGATGCCAGACTGTTCTCCCCACCCTGCGCCCAGTTATTGAAGGATACCTGGTTCAGTTGCTGACTGGCAAACAAACTGAATTGCCATGGGCTCTCCGGAATTGTATCATTTTCGTTTTCTTCTGCAAGTAGAGTTATACTGGTGGCCATTGAAACAGACACCATAAGAATAATAGTTGTAAAATATCTCATTTTAAACATGCTGTGTGTATTTTTGTTACTCTAATGGTGAGACAAAATTAAAATTATCAATTATGGAAAACAAAAATTATTTGGTTTCCGGGGGAAGTTCCGGAATCGGTTTATCAATTGCTGCCAGATTGATTGAACGGGGAAGTCAGGTGATTTCATTAAGCCGATCAGAAGAAAAAATCGGTCGTGCAAAACAGGAACGCCCTGAAATAGCCGATAAGGTTGACTTTATAACCGGTGATATATCAAAACCCGGGGACGTTGAAAAAATCGTAACCTATGTTGAGGAGAAATATGGCGTGCTCCACGGACTGGTCAATAATGCAGGTGTTTTAACCAAAGGGACTATTGAAACAATAAGCCTTGAGGATTGGCAGTTTACGCTGGATGTAAACCTGACCGGTCCTTACATCCTGACAAAGGCACTTTTGCCGTTCCTTCGCAAAGCAGAAGGAGCTTCTGTTGTAAATATCTCTTCCGTGGCAGGGCTAAAACCAGGAACGAGTGTCGCTTATTCCGTTTCCAAAGCCGGTCTTGACATGCTCACCCGCTTTCTGGCCGGGGATCTTGGTCCTTACGACATCCGGGTAAACAGTGTCAATCCCGGACTGGTACGCACACACATTCATCTTGACAACCGGGTGATTGAGGATCGTGAGGCCTATAAGGCAATGCTTGAAAAAGCAAGACCCCGCTATCCTCTTGGAAAAATCGGAATGCCTGAGGATATATCTTCAGCTGTAACTTTTCTGCTTTCGGATGAAGCAAAGTGGATCACAGGAAGCATTCTAACCGTAGATGGTGGCGTGATGGTGGAAAATGATCTCATTCCTCCGAAAAACACCCATAAAAGTTGAGAAGTTTAGAAGTTTAGAAGTTTAGAAGTTGAGAAGTTTAGTTGTTTGGCTGGGTAATCTCAATCTCAATCTCAATCTCAATCTCAATCTTAATCTCAACCTTTATGCAATCCGCATTCCTTGGTTTCGGGATTTTCCCACCACCAGCGACCTGCACGGATGTCTTCACCGGGGCTGATGGCCCGGGTACAGGGTTTGCAGCCCAGGCTGGGATACCCCTGATCGTGCAAAGGGTTATAGGGAATGTTGTGCTCCTTTATGTAGTCCCAAACCTCCGTTTTATTCCAGTAGAGCAAAGGGTTCACCTTGATGACCCTGTTTGCATTGTCCCATTCGGCTAAGTGGAGTTCGTTACGGGTTGGAGATTGTTCAATACGTAACCCTGTGATCCATATTTCTTTCCCTTCCAATGCCCGTTGCAAAGGTTCAATTTTTCTGACACGGCAGCATCGCTTGCGGTCTTCAATACTATGGTAAAACAGATTCACCCCTTTCTGCCGAACCATCTCTTCAACACGCGTTGCATCAGGGACCATTACACGGATTGAGATCCCAAAGTGCTTGCTGGTACGGTCAATCAAATCATACGTTTCATAAAACAAGCGACCGGTATCGAGCGAAAAAATATCGGGACTATCATCAAGCTTGCAAAGCATGTGGGTGATGATCTGGTCTTCAGCGCTAAGACTGGATGAAAAACAAACCTTTTCAGGGTGGTTCTGCAGAATAAATGTAAGCATGTCTGATGCCCTCATTTCTGAGAATAACTTCTGATAATCCTGAACTTTAGACTGAATCATGACATTAAGGGTTCTGTGAATCAAATTTGACCTGACATAAGGTCTGAAAGGGTGAAAATTTTGTCCGGACGAACACCTTTGGGAGTATCCTTCAGGGTACAACATTCATTGTCATAATCGTGCTGAAATACCAAAACGTAATTATTGTCAAGGGCACGTTGCAGGAATTCCTGCTTTTCCTCCATGGAACGAACAGGTTCGATGTCGAAGCTTGGGATGTATGCAATCGGAATGTTCCCGAGGGCAGCAATGAAGTCGGCCATAAAAGCTACTTTGCGACCCTTATAGTCAAATACCGGAACAATCAGACCTTCGGTGTGGCCATTTTTTATCTCAATATGAACACCCTTATACAATTCTCCTTCCTCATGGATGAATTCAAGGCGTCCGCTTTCATAGATCGGCATCATGTTTTCCTCAAAGTAAGAGGCTTTTTCACGCGGATTGGGTTTCATGGC
>SLNX01000223.1 GCA_007132825.1 Bacteroidales bacterium
CACAGACTGATAATTGTGATGCCCTTCCGTGACCTGGGCAATTTCACCGGTTTCAATATCAAGGCTAAAAAGCTGATAGGTAGCGTGGATGCCACTCACGAAATACAATTTGCTACCATCTGCAGACCATGTAAAGTTGCTGGAACTCTGATCAAAACCGGCGGAATAATCCCTGTAATCACCGGTTTCAAGATTCATGATCATGATGCGATTCTTGTCCGCCTCAAATCCCGGAGTCTCCATGCTCTCCCAGGCCATGTAACGGCCGTCGGGAGAAAACACGGGGTGTTTGTCATAACCCTCATTAAAAGGAGTTAAATTGACCGTCTCACCCGTTTCAATATCGTACAGATAGATATCGGAGTTGGTCGAGGTGGTCCAGTCGATTCCGATCAGCTTTTTGCAGGTATAGGCAATTTTCTTACCGTCAGGGGTCCAGGCAATCTGCGCAGAACCGCCAAAAGGGGGCAACGGAGAATCCCACGGCTCCTCTTTCATGATGTCTGTAGCTTCACCAAGCCGTCCATCCTCGTAGGGAGCGAAAAATACGTGGCTGTATTTGCCATCGTGCCATCTGTCCCAGTGACGATACATCAGGTCATCAGCAATATAGGCATTTGCTTTCTTCAGATCGGGGTGCTTGTCGACCACAACCGGATCAATTTTTACCCTTTTGGTAAAATAGATGTGTTGCATGTCGGGTGCATAGCCAAACCCGGTGATTCCTCCTTCAATTTCACTGATCTGCCGGACATTGCTTCCGTCAGCATCCATTTCAAACAGCTGCGATGCGCCATCCACAGCTTTCAAAAAGCCGATTCTTCTCCCATCGGGGCGCCATCGGGCAGCCGATTCTGAAGTTTCAGAATTTGTAATATTCACCGGATCACCGCCTTCGGTGGGCAGCACATACAGGTCGCGGGTACCTTTATTTTCCTCAATATCGAAATAGGTGACACCAAACAGCAGCATGGTGCCATCAGGTGAAAGTTGCACATCACCCAGGCGGCCAAATTCCCAAAGGCGTTCGGGTGTCATGGGGGTCGCCTGCCCATGCAGGGCCGCAGGCATCGTCATACAAATAAAAAGTGCCATTAAAATCAGTTTTTGCTTCATCGAAATATGGTTTATCTGAGTTTATAATTGATCCTATGCTTGTTCTGCCAAAACTTCCTTGATTTTATTTTCCAGTTCTTCGGCAAGCTCAATGTTGTCGGTCAGCAACTGTTTTACAGCGTCCCTGCCTTGTCCCAGCTTGGTTTCGCCGTAGCTGAACCATGAACCTGACTTCTTGACAATGTTGTTATCGACGGCGAGGTCGATGATCTCTCCCATCTTGGAGATGCCCTGGCCATAAATGATGTCAAATTCTGCCTGCCTGAAGGGTGGTGCCAGTTTGTTTTTTACGATCTTCACACGGGTACGGTTTCCCATGATCTTGTCACCCTCCTTGATCTGGGTGGCGCGGCGAATATCGATCCTTACCGAAGAATAGAACTTAAGTGCATTTCCACCGGTTGTGGTTTCCGGATTGCCAAACATCACCCCGATCTTTTCCCTGAGCTGATTAATGAATATACAGCAGCAGTTTGTTTTGTTGATGGTGCTGGTCAGCTTTCTAAGTGCCTGTGACATCAGTCGTGCCTGCAAGCCCATCTTGGAATCACCCATCTCCCCTTCGATCTCACTTTTTGGGGTGAGTGCGGCCACTGAATCGATCACAATGATGTCGATAGCCCCTGAGCGGATCAGGTTTTCAGCAATTTCCAGCGCTTGTTCTCCGTTATCGGGCTGACTTACGAGCAGGTTTTCAACATCTACACCCAAACGGGCAGCATAACTGCTGTCAAAAGCATTCTCGGCGTCAATGAAAGCGGCAACTCCGCCCTGTTTTTGCGCTTCGGCTATCGCGTGGATGGCTAGTGTGGTTTTTCCTGATGATTCGGGACCGTATATCTCTACTACCCGGCCGCGCGGCAATCCACCGGTTCCCAAAGCCAGATCCAATGTCAATGATCCGGTTGAAATCACCTCCACCGGCACGACTGCCGAATCTCCGAGCTTCATGATCGCTCCCTTTCCATAAGATTTTTCAATCTTGTCAAGCGTTAGCTGTAACGCCTTCAACTTCTCTTTGTTAACCGCTTTGTCCTGCGGTACAGGGTTTTCCTTTTCTTTACTCATTTTTTTATGATTTATTTTGTTAATATTTCTTCAAATATAGGTTATAATTATGATATATCAAATTATTTTTTGTATAAATAAACAATTTTTTTGCTATCAAAGTAGGATTCGGAAAAATAAGCCGACAAGTCGAATATTCTGTGCGCTTCGGGAACAGCATTGAGTTCATCATCAAAATCACCTCCTTTAAGGTACAAAACACCGTTTCGCAAAGCATTTTTGCCTCTTATTTTAATCTTTTCCCGAACCCAGGGCATAAAAACCGGTAATGATTTAACAGCCCTGCTTACAACGAAGTCAAATTTATCATTAATTTGCTCACCCCTTGACTGGACAGCTTTAACATTTTTCAGATCCAGCTGATTTATTACATCCTGCACAACATTGATTTTCTTTCCTATTGAATCCACAAGCAAAAAACGCACATTGGGACAAGCAATTACCAGCGGAATTCCAGGAAAGCCGCCACCGGTTCCCAAATCCATAACAAAGGTATCATCTTTAAAATGAATAACTTTCAGGATGGATAATGAATGTAAAACGTGGCGCAAATTGAAAAACTCCATATCTTTTCTTGAGATCACATTGATCTTCTGATTCCACGAAAGGTATAATGGCCATAAGGCTTCAAGCTGTTCATATTGGTTTTCTGAAAAACCGGGAAAATATTTTTTAATAATTTCCATTTTATTAATGACCGAATTCGTGTATTTTTGGACTTTAAAAAAGGAGTCGCCCCTTTGAACCTTCAAAAATAATGTTTATGCGCCAATTATTGCAAAGCATTTCCAAAAAGCTTTTCCTCATCATCATCTGTTATTCACCAATGCTGCATGCGCAGCAGAGGATGGAGATTGAAGAATATATTGAAACATATAAAAATATTGCTATTTCTGAGATGCGTGCATCAGGAATACCTGCAAGCATCAAGATGGCCCAGGCGATCCTGGAGTCAGGCTTTGGCAACAGCGAACTTGCGGTTTATGCCAACAACCACTTTGGGATCAAATGTCATGGATGGCCGGGGTTAACCTATACCTATACAGATGATGAACCGGATGAATGTTTCCGGAAATATAGTGATCCGATTGACTCATTTTATGATCATACTGCGTTTTTAACAAGCAGGCCATGGTATGCTTTTCTTTTTGATCTGAATCAGATGGACTACAAGGCATGGGCACACGGCCTCAGTCAGGCCGGGTATGCAACAAATCCCAGATATCCCGAGTTGCTCATCAACATCATAGAACGGCACAGTCTTTATCGTCTGGACCAGAAAGCTGCTGATCCTGTATTTGCTGTTTCGGTTCCTGACCGAGGTAATAACTTAAGACAACCTGCACAAGGGTCGATACCCGGAAGGGAGAATTTTGCTCCTATATTGGCGTCAAGACAACGCCAGATAGGTACGTTCAACCGAATCAATTACGTTGTTGCCCGTGATGGTGATACACCGCAATTGCTGGAACAGGAGCTGGACATCAGAGCCTGGCAAATTCGTCGTTACAACGACCTGGTGGATGACCGCGATATTGAGACGGGCCAGCGCATTTACCTTCAACCCAAGAGGCGAAAAGGACCTGTTGAATATCACATTGTAAGGGCTGGTGAAACAATGGCATCCATATCACAGGTATACGGAATTCGGATGGAGAACCTGTATCGCCGAAACGACATGACCTTTGGTATGGAGCCGCGTCCCGGACAGAGGATTCTTTTACAGGGCTACAAAGGCTCGGTATTTGGATACTTATTCCGCAGGCCTTAAGAAAACTACAAAAATATCTTTTCATGATTCCCATTCTGCTTTTGATGTGTTCTGGCATTTTAATCGGCATTTTTATCCGCAACAGAACAGGTTTGATCAAACGGATAGATCAGCTGGTTATCTGGAGTATTTTTGTTCTTCTCTTTTTGATGGGAATGTCAATCGGACGTGATCCGGTGATCATGAGCAAACTCCCTTCACTTGGGCTGACAGCCGCACTTGTCAGTGTTGCCGGTGTTACTGGCAGTTTGATTACCGCCTGGCTGCTTTGGAAATGCCTGTTCAATAAAAAACAATAGCCGGAAGGATGCTTCTCAGTATAAAAATATTGTTGTTCTTCATTGCCGGTCTCCTTCTTGGTGTTTTTGGAAAATTCGACCCTTTGCCTTTTGAATCAAACCTGACAAAGTATGCATTATACCTG
>SLNX01000073.1 GCA_007132825.1 Bacteroidales bacterium
ATGAATACAGTTATTGGAATTCGTCACGAAGACAAGTATCTGATGGAACGGCGTACACCGATTACACCGGAGCATGCAGAAAAGCTAATTCAAAAAGATGGTTTGGTAATACAGGTTGAGACCTCGCCCAAAAGGATTTTCACAGATGAGGAATACACCCGGGCAGGTGCAAAAGTGGTTAAAAACCTAAAGGAAGCCTCTGTTATTTTCGGGGTGAAGGAGATCCCGGCCGAAGCTTTTGAGCGCGACAAGACCTATGTTTTTTTCAGCCACGTGATCAAAGGGCAACCCTATAACATGCCGATGCTAAAAAAGATGATGGAGCAGGGTTGCAACCTGATTGATTATGAAAGGATCGTGGATGACCAGGACAGGCGTCTGATCTTTTTTGGGAAATTTGCCGGTCTGGCCGGGATGATCAACTCCTTGTGGAGCATGGGACAAAGGCTGAAGGAGTTCGGATATACCGACAACCCTTTTCTGAAGATCAAACAGGCACAGCATTATGATTCCCTTCGTGAAGCCAAGGAGGCGGTTTCTGCCGTTGGTCGTAAAATAGCCGAAAAAGGTCTTCCCGAAGAGTTGCAGCCGCTAACAATTGGATTTACCGGCTACGGTAACGTATCCATCGGAGCCCAGGAGATCGCAAACCTCCTTCCCTCGAAAGAGATCACGCCAAAGCAGCTGCTCGAATTGAAAGACAGGAAATACATTCCAAATAACATCATTTATAAGGTTATTTTTAAGGAAGAGCATATTTCTAAACGTAAGGATGGAGGTGATTTCGACCTTCAGGATTATTATAACAATCCCGATAATTATGAAAACAATTTTGAACAGTACCTGCCCCATTTGTCCATACTGATGAACTGCATGTACTGGGACAGTCGTTACCCGCGAATCGTCACCAAGGATTACCTGAAGAACTCATACAATTCCGGAAATCCAAAAATGACCGTTATCGGTGATGTAACCTGCGACCCTGACGGCTCGATTGAGTGCACCCACAAAGGTACGGAGATTGAGGATCCGGTTTTTGTTTATGATCCAGAAACCGACAAACCCACAATGGGTTTTAAAGGAAACGGCATCCTTGTAATGGCCGTCGACATACTTCCCAGTGAGCTTCCGAGGGATTCATCCATTGCATTTGCCAATGCATTGTTCCCTTTCGTTAAGGAGATCGCAATGGAAAATTATGATGTTCCGACTAAAGACCTGAAATTACCCGGAGCCATCAAAAAAGCGCTGATCCTCCATAAAGGAAAACTCACACCCGACTACGAATACATTCAGCAATACCTATAAAAAATCAAAACAATGAAATGGTAAAGACAATTCATGAATCTAAATGGTAAAGACAATTCATGAATCTAAATGGTAAAGACAATTCATGAATTGTCTCTAAACAAATAAACATATTTCGGTACACAGGTCAAGCCCTGTGTATACTATTAGAAAAACATACAGATAACAACTAAACATCTAAACATCTAAACCATTAAAAACATGAGCAAAGTACTGATTCTCGGTGCAGGTATGGTGGTAAAACCCATCGTGACTTACCTGCTTGATAAAGAAATTCACGTTACGGTAGCAACCCGTACAAAATCAAAGGCAGACGACATGATCGGCGGTCATCCCAATGGTACATCCGTTGCGTGGACGGTTGACGACCCCGAAACGCTCGACAAAATGGTTGCAGAGCATGACCTGACGGTAAGTTTGCTGCCATGGATGTATCATATTATGGTCGCCAAGCATTGCATCAACCATAAAAAGAATATGGTAACCACTTCCTACGTGAAGCCTGAGATGAAAGCACTTGATCAGGAAGCCAAGGACGCTGGAATCATTATTCTGAATGAGCTGGGGCTCGATCCGGGTATTGACCACATGTCGGCCATGCGCATCATCGACCATGTACATGGCAAAGGGGGTAAGGTAGATGAGTTTTACAGCATTTGCGGGGCGTTGCCATCTCCCGAAATAGCGGATGACAATCCGTTCCGTTACAAATTCTCCTGGAGTCCGAAAGGTGTGGTGCTCGCCGGCAACAACGACGGCCGTTTCCTTCGCCACGGCAAAGAAACCTATGTTCCTACTGAAGACCTTTTCAAGAATCCGTTGTCGGTAGAATTTCCCAAAGTAGGCAAGCTGGACATCTACCCAAACCGTGACAGTATGCCTTACATTGATCTGTATGGGATTCCTGAGACAAAGACCATGATGCGTGGCACTTTCCGTTATCCGGGATGGTGTGAGAGCATGGATGCCATGAAGGCCCTCAAGCTCATTACCAACGACACCTATGACATGACCGGTAAGTCCTTTGCTGAAATGCTTGCAGTGCTAAACGGATTTGAAAGCACTGAAAACATCAGACAAAAAACCGCTGACTACCTGAAGATTTCTATTGATTCACATGCCATTAAGGCAATGGAATGGCTTGGTGTGTTTGACGATAAACCAATGGGTCGCCAGATGGATACCCCATTCGAGGTGATTTCAGACCTGATGATCGAGAAAATGATGATTGGCCGCGAGGAGCGTGACATGGTTGCGATGCAGCATGTTTTCCTGGCTTCTTACCCTGATGGGAAGAAAGAGGTGATCAAATCTTCAATGCTTGATTTCGGGACCCAGGTCACCGATACGGCAATTGCACGCACGGTGGCACTGCCCGCAGCGGTCGGCGTGGAGATGATCCTCAAGGACGAGATCAAGGTTAAAGGGGTTTACATTCCGGTAATTCCAGACATTTACAACCCGATCCTCGATGCGCTGGAAGAGATGAATATCCGTATGGAAGAGGAATACGGCCTCCCGGAAAGTGAGATCATCAGCTAGGATTTCTTTTCCCTGACATAATCCAGCATCCAATCGGCAATCTTGCGGTCGTTCGACAGGTGTGGCACCTTGTTTTGGCCTCCAAGCTTGCCGATTGACTTCATATAAGCCCGGAAAGTGTCTTTGGGAACCGTTTCCACGATCGCCTTTTGCAGTATGTTTCCGGATACCAGGTCTTTGTAATAGGGATTCTTTTCCTGAAGGGCCTGGTCAAGCACCTCTGCAAACCTTTTGATATCCCGAGCTTCTTTTTTGAACTCCACAAACCACTGATGACAAGGCAGGCCATCAGGGTTATCGACAAGTGGAGCAAGCGTGAATTCATTCACCACGGCACTGCACTCCTTTGCCGCTTCTGCCATGGCAGACTCCGCTTCTTCGGCAATCACATGTTCACCAAAAGCGGAAGTGAAATGTGAAAGCCGTCCTGTTGGAACAAACCGGTAGGGTTTTGTGGATACAAACCTAACTGTATCGCCAATGTTATAACCCCACAATCCGGCATTGGTATTCAGTATTAATACATAATTAACATCTGTTTCAACCTCAGAAAGCCGCAGTCGAGGCGGATTTTCATCATAAAACCGATCGGCAGGGATAAACTCATAGAAAATTCCGGAATCAGGGAGGAGCAAAAGGCCCTTTGACGGCCATTCGTCCTGGAAACCGATAAAGCCTTCGGAGGCAGGAAATGTCTCCAGGCTGGGTATCTCTTTCCCGATAAGCTGGTCAAACTTTCTTTTGTACGGTTCAAAGTTAACACCACCATATACAAACAGGGAGAACCCGGGGAAAAGTTCCGAAATGGTCGATTTTCCCGAATGTGCCAACAACCTTTCAAAATACATCTCGACCCAGGGTGGAATTCCACTGATCAGCGACATGTTCTTATCCATTGTCTCCTTGACAATTGCGTTCAGTTTTTCCTCCCAGTCAGCAATGCAATTGGTTTCATAGCTTGGAAGCTTCCTTCTGTTAATGTAGTTTGGTACGTGGTGATGCACAATGCCTGACAAACGTCCGGTGGGAATGTTGCCGTTGTGATCCAATTCCGGACTACCTGACACAAAGATCATCCTCCCTTTAAGGAAATCGGTGTTCCCCGTCTTCAAAACATACATTAGTAATGCCTGTCGCGCCGAATTGATGTGATGGGGCATCGAAGCTTTTGTAATGGGGATATATTTCGCACCAGAGGTAGTGCCGGATGTTTTCGAAAAATAGATTGGTTTGCCAGGCCATAATACATCATCAGCGCCATTCAGTATCTTGTTGATGTAAGGTTCAAAACCAGTGTAGTCACGAATGGGAACCTGCTGTTTGAAGTCCTCGTAACCTGTGATTTTGTCATAACCATGTTCTTTACCAAATAAAGTCTTGCGACCGTTTTCAACCAGATTGTAAAACGTCTTTTCCTGCAAAAGATCAGCTTTGTCATACCATTTATTGAATCGGCGTTTTGAAAGCGTGCCCCAGATTCTGAAGCCGGTAGTGAGTAGCATATATTAAAAGTATTTTTGTTC
>SLNX01000191.1 GCA_007132825.1 Bacteroidales bacterium
TCAAGCATCTCCAGGAAAGACATCTCAGGTGATACGTCCGAAAGGGGATACGTTTTAAAGGAACCCTTTGTCTGCGCGTTCTTTTGACGCCATATTTTTAGTGTAAATTCCATGTGTTTATTTTCTTAAGTGTTTGATATTTTGCGCTATGAAAGTTTACCCAAGATCAGGAATTAATGTTAGATGTTGGATGTTAGATGTTAGATTTTCATTTTTCTAACCTCCAACCTCCAACTTCTAACCTCGTGTTTGTATAATCATCCTCCTGTGTGTCAAAAATCCTGTCATGGACGTTTCATATTATCAGTTTGTAAAAGGATTATTTGTAACTCCTTTCCTTTAGTTCGACAAATTCAAACTTCAAATCTTCTTTATGCAATGCAGGTTTTGCGTTCGGGCCTTGATATTCCCAGGCGCCAACGTAAGCATAGTTGGCATCATCCCTTTTGGCTTCTCCTGTTTCTGTCTGATGTTCTTCACGGAAATGCGCACCGCATGATTCTTCCCGCTGCAGGGCGTCTTCACACATCAATTGTCCCACTTCAAAGAAGTCTGCAACCTTCAGGGCTTTTTCCAGCTCCTGGTTCAGGTCTTTCTCGCTTCCCGGAATGCAGATGTCTTTCCAGAACTCTTCCTCCAGATCCTTCAGCAGCACCATCCCCTTTTTAAGTCCTTCGGCGTCGCGACGCATGCCGCAGTGATCCCACAAGATCTTGCCGAGTCGTTTATGGAAGGAGGAGGCCGTTTGTTTGCCTTTTACCCCTTTGATACGCTCTATGCGATCGCGTACTGCTTTT
Source organism: Bacteroidales bacterium (assembly GCA_007132825.1). Taxonomy (GTDB): domain Bacteria; phylum Bacteroidota; class Bacteroidia; order Bacteroidales; family UBA7960; genus PUPG01. The sequence goes on from SLNX01000191.1 coordinate 798, forward strand.
TCTGCCTCTGTAAATGCAGGCTGGTCAGTTGGGATTTTTCCCGTCCTGATATCATCTGACAGGTAATCACTGATTGTGTTCGGAAGGATAAAGTATCCGTCGCCACTGCATTGCATCAGCGAGCTTGCCCCAAGTCTGTTGGCTCCGTGGTCGGAAAAATTACTTTCACCAATGGCGAACAATCCCGGAATGGTTGTCATCAGGTTGTAATCGACCCAAAGACCGCCCATGGTATAGTGCCCTGCAGGATAGATACGCATTGGCTCGTTGTAGGGAACAACGCCGGTGATCTTTTCATACATCTCGAAAAGGTTGCCGTACTTGTCCTGAATCGCTTTTTTCCCTTGTTTCGCAATGGCATCCCTGAAATCGAGGTATACCGAAAGGCCGGTGTCTCCGGCTCCGTAACCGGCATCACAGCGCTCTTTGGCGGCACGGGAGGCCACGTCACGCGGCACAAGGTTCCCGAAAGCAGGATATTTTCTTTCGAGGTAATAGTCGCGTTCCTCTTCGGGAATGTCGTTCGGGTGGCGCTTGTCACCCTTTTGCTTCGACACCCATACCCGACCGTCGTTACGAAGCGATTCCGACATCAGCGTAAGCTTACACTGATAATCATTCAAAACCGGAATACTTGTCGGATGGATTTGAATGAAACTCGGATTGGCAAAGAGCGCGCCCTTTCTGTATGCGCTCCAGGCTGCAGAGGCATTGCTGCCCAATCCGAGTGTGGAAAGATAAAATACAGTGCCATAACCTCCGGTTGCAAGCACCACGGCATGGGCTGAATGTCTTTCCAGCTCTCCGGTGAGCAGGTTCCGTGTGATAATGCCCCTTGCTTTGCCGTCAATTAACACAACATCCAACATGTCACGACGCGGGAACATCTTTACTGTACCTTTGGCAATTTGCCTGTTTAGCGAAGAATAGGTGCCCAGCAAGCATTGCTGACCGGTTTGTCCCTTGGCATAAAAGGTTCTTGACACCTGCACACCTCCAAAGGAACGGGTGTCGAGTGAACCGCCATAATCGCGGGCAAACGGAACCCCCATGGCGGTGAAATGATCAATCACGTCGTTGCTCACCTCCGCGGCACGATAAACGTTGGCTTCGCGGGCGCGATAATCACCCCCTTTGATCATGTCGTGAAAAAGACGATAGATTGAATCGTTATCGTTTTTGTAATTTTTGGCGGCATTGATACCCCCCTGGGCAGCTACCGAGTGGGCGCGACGGGGAGAATCCTGGAAACAGAATGCCTTCACATTGTAGCCGAGTTCGCCAAGCGCACTGGCAGCACCGGCACCGGCAAGACCCGTGCCTACAACAATGATCTCGATCTTTTTCTTGTTGGCAGGATTCACCAGCCGTAACCCGGCTTTATAACGGCTCCACTTTTCGGCAATTGGACCATCCGGAATTTTTGAATCAAGCTTTTGCATCGATATATGTATTGGTTTAATTTATAATCTAAGTGTGATTTTTTTGAAATGCTGACCTGGAGCATTATGAAATCAGTTGCTCAGGATCTATCCAACAGGATTGTAGAAAAACAAAAAGTAAACAGGAATGATGGCGAAACCTACGCTGATTGCAATGGCATATAGTGTTCCGATCACCTTAATTGCCGGTGTATACTTAGTGTGGTTGAGACCGAGCGACTGAAATGAAGACTGAAAGGCATGCTGCAGGTGAAACCCAAGAAAAACAAATGATACCAGGTAGATCGCCGAGTACCAGGGGTTTTGAAACAGTGCCACCGCTACGGGGTAAAAGTCGTGCCGGTCGACGGCAACTTCCGGCAACGGAACGAGTCCAAGCCGGATGAAAAAGAAATTTACCAAATGGATCACCAGGAAAACCAAAATGATAACCCCGGTGTGGAACATGTAACGGGAGAATGGAGATGTGTCTGTTCGCAAAGACTTCCGGTATTTAACCGGACGGGCATAATGATTATGTAACTGCAGCACAAAACCCAGAATGATGTGGATGAGGAATGCTGCAAACAGCACATACTCCGCAATTTTGATTGCCGGATTGGTGGTTAGAAAGGAAACGGCGTTGCGAAAGGAGGCTCCACCATCCCCCGCGAGCATCAAAAGGTTTGTGATCAGGTGAGAGATCAGAAACAGCATCAGAAACATCCCCGCCAAAGCCATGATGTACTTCTGGCTTAATGATGATAGATTTAAAATGGGCTTCTTCATAAGATGAGGTTAATGAATGATTGGAATTTACAGGTCGTAAACAAATGTATAGGAACTTTATTTATTTTCCAAAAAAGGGTTGCTATTTGAAATGGTTATAAATAATATCATTAAGAGAAAAAAAGGAGGAATATGTCGACCCACTCTGTTTTTATTTGTTTTTCAATTCAGCCTTTGCCTGTTCACTACATTTGTGTAATTTTGGTAACACCAAACTAAACCCTAAACCCTAAACTTCTCAACTTTTAAACTCTAAACCTCAAAAGCATGTTTGATAAGACAACTTATATTACCAGAAGGAAAAAACTGAAAAACCTGTTAAAGAATGGCATAGTGCTTTTACCGGGCAATGTTGATGTGCCGATGAACTATAGCAGCAATACATACCGCTTTCGTCAGGACAGTAATTTTTTATACTTTTTCGGGCTGGATCAGCAAAGACTGGCAGCCATCATTGACCTTGACGATGGCACAGAGACTTTATTCGGCGACGATGCAAGCCTGGATGACATTATTTGGATGGGACCACAGGCCTCTTTAAAGTCCAGGGCAGAGTCTGTAGGAGTTGCCAATGCTGAACGCTTTGCAAGGCTTTCGGAAAAGGTTTCTGATGCGCGTTCAAAGGGCAGAAAAATCCATTTTTTGCCACCATACCGGGCGGAGAACAAGCTTTTGCTGGAAGAACTGCTGGATATTAAACCTGCAGAACAAACAGGGAAGGCCTCTGCGGAACTGATCAAGGCAATCGTTCAGTTACGCTCTGTAAAAGAACCAGCGGAGATCAGGGAAATTGAGAAAGCAATGGACGTGGCATGGCTGATGCACACAACTGCCATGAAAATGGCCCGTCCGGGTGTGTATGAACATGAAATTGCAGGCGTGGTCGAAGGCATAGCCATATCGGCAAACGGAATGCTCTCATTCCCCTTGATACTGTCTGTTCACGGTGAAACCCTGCATAACCACTCTCACGACAACAAGCTTGAGGGGGGTCAGTTGCTTCTGATGGATGGTGGTGCGGAGACAGCGCTTCATTATGCCACCGACCATACACGCACCATGCCTGTTAGCGGAAAGTTTACCGCCAGGCAAAAAGAGGTCTATGAAATTGTGCTGAAAGCCCAGACGGAGGCCATTGCCGCCATTCGTCCCGGTGTTACATTTAGAAGCATTCATATGCTTGCCGCAGAGGTTTTGGCTGGCGGCCTTAAAGACCTTGGCCTGATGAAAGGTGATGTAAAATCTGCAGTAGAGCAAGGCGCACACGCACTGTTTATGCCTCACGGCTTGGGGCACATGATGGGCCTTGACGTTCATGACATGGAAGATCTTGGTGAAGATTATGTCGGTTATGATGATGA
>SLNX01000055.1 GCA_007132825.1 Bacteroidales bacterium
ACATCGGTCCAGTTGCGAGAACCTGAAACGGGACAGGCAATGCCCAGTTCTTCAATCAGGACCTTGATCTCATCAAGGCGATCCGTTTCAAGAGCTTCAACAAACCGCTTATTAATGTCGGCAATTTTTTCAGAATTTGCAAGAACCCTTGGGTTTGTCTTCCGAAACATTGCCTCATCAAAACTGTCGCCAAAGCGTTTTGCTGCTTTCCTAACCTCCTTTTCAATCTTTTCTTCCAGCTTGGCAACATGTTCTTCGATCAGGACATCCGCGCGGTACCGTTTCTTGGAGTCCTTGTTGTCGATCAGCGGATCGTTGAAAGCTTCAACGTGCCCGGAGGCTTTCCATACAGTAGGGTGCATGAAGATCGCCGAATCAATGCCTACAATGTTCTCATGATACTGCACCATCGATTTCCACCAGTATTCCTTGATGTTATTCTTTAATTCAGCACCATTCTGACCATAGTCATAAACAGCACTTAATCCGTCATAGATCTCGCTCGATTGAAAAATAAAACCATATTCCTTGCAATGTGCAATGATCTTTTTAAAACGGTCTTCTGCATTAGCCATTAAAAGAAGTGTTTAGAAGTTTAGTTGTTTAGATGTTTAGTTGACGACTACCCTGATGCTTTTCGGAACAATGTTGAATTCGAAAGGCGAATGTCCGAGAGATTCACCATCGGCCTCAAGCAAAATGGGTGTGTCTGATTCAATTACAATGTGTTTTGCCAGAAAGCTTTCTACACGCTTGTATTTCTTGATTGTGCCGTTGTAAAGCCTTCGGACGTTGGCAACAACGGAAAGCTTTGTCAAATCCTTGATTACGGTAAGGTCAAACAATCCATCATCGGTCTTGGCATCAGGTGCCTGTCGCATCCCACCGCCATTGTATTGTCCGATCCCAACCCCGATGCTGAAAACCTTGTCACGGATCACCTTTCCGTCAACGATGATTTTTGTACCACAAGACTTATATGAAAACAATGAACTGATCAGGTTTTTCAGATAAAGCATCGGATTGCCCTTGCCCCGGATTTTGTCAGCGTTTGTTTTTTGGGCAACAAGACCATCAAACCCCAACCCGGCCATGTTGATGAAGTAACGCATCTTTTCACGGTTACTGTTGTAATACTTTACCGTTCCGGCGTCCTGAATGAGTGTTTTTTCTTTTTTGAGGACTTTTATGGCTGCGTCGTAATCCAGCGGAATGTTGTAGGTCCTTACCCAGTCGTTGCCAGTGCCAACGGAGATCACACCAAGGGTAATTTCGGTTGTGGGAGTCGAATGCTGTTTAAAGATTCCGTTAACCACCTCATTCATTGTGCCATCTCCACCCACCGAAATAATTTTCCGAACCCCAAGTGCAACATGTTCTTCGACAATATCTATTGCATCCAACGGTCCTTTGGTGAAAACGGCGTAAAAATCGATTCCGTGCTTTTCCAGAAGTTCAGAAATGCGCCCCCAGTCTTTGCGGACTTTTCCAATCCCTGCGTTGGGGTTCACGATCGCCAGCCATTCTTTCATAATTGCCATTTTATAAAGCAAAAGACAAAGAGAAACAACAAACCTTGTTTTTTGCAAGCTGCAAAATTACGAAAAATAGATCAACATCAAGCTGAAATGTTATCCATCAGGTATTGTGCAATCTGTACGGCATTGGTTGCCGCCCCTTTGCGCAGGTTGTCTGCAACGATCCACATATCCAGGCCATAAGCAACAGAGGGGTCTCTCCGGAGTCTTCCAACAAACACCTCATCCCTCCCTTCTGCAAACTTTGGCATCGGATAGATGTTTTCCTCCGGGTTGTCTTCAACAACTACTCCCGCTGCTTCATTGAGCATCTTCCTGATGTCGGTTAGCTGGAAGTCTTTTTCCAATTCAACATTTACCGCTTCCGAGTGGCCGCCGATTACAGGTATCCTGACAACGGTGGCTGTGATTTTTATCCCCGGACTGTCCAGTATTTTTCGTGTTTCATCCACCAGCTTTATCTCCTCCGACGAATAACCGTTGGGAAGAAAAGTTCCGCCATGCGGAAAACAGTTTAAGTCAATAGGATGGGGGTAAGCCATTTCTCCATGAATGCCGGCACGCTCGTTTTTTAATTGCTGAACAGCCTTCACACCTGTTCCGGTAACCGACTGGTAAGTGGCGATCACAAGGCGGCGGATGCCGAAAGCCTTGTGGATGGGGGCCAGTGCCAAAACCATCTGTATGGTGCTGCAGTTGGGGTTGGCAATGATCTTTGTGTGTTCCGTAATGGTGTGCGCATTTACTTCAGGTACCACAAGGGGAACATTTATGTCGCCCCGCCACGCAGAGGAATTGTCTATGACAAAACTCCCTTTTTCGGCAAATAAGGGTGCAAATTTTTTGGATGCACCAGACCCTGCAGAGAAAAGCACTACGTCAGGGGATGCCTCAAGGGCATCTTCTACAGAAACAAGTTTGTGTACCTTTCCCTGAAACATAACCTCACGTCCTACAGAACGCGAAGATGCACAAGGGATAAATCTTGAAACTGGGAGGTTCCGTTCCTCCAGCACTTTTACCATGACCTGACCAACCAAACCGGTGGCACCCACTAAAGATAAGACCATTTATACAAAAATTTATACCTAATACGAAAAAAATAAAACAAAACAGAAAACAAATAAGTCAGGATTAATACTTTTACATATTAATATGATCTGTTACAAAAATAACGTAAGAAATGAGAAAAATAATCTTTTTAATTTGGATTTTCGCACCTGTAGTTCTTTTGGGTCAGTTTTTTGATGATTTCAGTGATGGGGATTTCACGCATAACCCCACCTGGACAGGAGACTGCGATAAGTTCATTGTGGAAAATGGCTTGCTTAGGTTAAATGATTCGGAGGCAGGTATGGCTTATCTGGCAACAGAGAGTGGGGTAATGAATGACACGCAATGGGATTTCTGGGTCCGTATCGCGTTTACCCCCTCAAACAATAATCATCCACGCATATACCTCACAAGTAACACCGGGGACCTTAAGGCTCCACTTCAGGGATACTTTTTGCAGATTGGAAAAACCGGCGGAGATAATAAAAGACTTTATTTTTACCGCCAGGATGGAGCTGAGACAAGCCTTCTGATGTCTGGTAGCATGAACATTGCCACCGGCAACAACAACATACTGCGTGTTCGGGTGCTGCGTGACGATGCCGGTTTCTGGCAGTTTTTTGCCGATCCGGCAGGAGGTACGATGTTCATTCCGCAAGGAGAGACATTTGACAACACGCATACCGTTACTGGTTGGTTTGGTATCCGGTGCACTTATACCGTCAGCAACAGCAACCGTTTTTATTTTGATGATTTCAGGGTAGGGGAGGTCATCCCCGAAGACCCGCCTTGCGTTCACCGGATACAGGTAGTGGCTCCAAATACGCTGGATGTTGTGTTTACCCGCATCGTAACAGGAAACTCAGCAGGCAACACGCTAAACTATTTTGTTGATGAAGGACCAGGACATCCGCTTGTTGCTGCATTTGATGATCAGCACCCCTATAAGGTCAGACTCTTGTTTGCTGATAACTTTGAGGAGAACCGTCTCTATACCATTCGGGTATCAGGAGTTCAAAGTCCGGATGGCCAGATGATGGAACCATACGAGGGAGAGTTTGTACACTATGTTTCGCAACGGTTTGACATTGTTTTTAATGAATTGATGGTGAACAGCAGGCCGGTAGTTTCGCTGCCTCCATTTGACTGGCTGGAGCTTTATAACACAACTGATTTGCCCATAAACATTGAGGGCTGGACACTGCAACACGGAACCACGATGCGTGAACTGCCTGCAGCGCTGATTCCACCGCGCAGTTATCTTGTTTTGACCACGGAGGCTGCTTATCCATACTTGGAAGCTTATGGGAATGTGGTTGCTGTTCCGGGTCTTTCAGCCAATGCGCTTACAATTGGGGGTGCGGAACTTGTGCTTTGGGACATTGACCAGGAGCTGGTATCCTTTGTAAAATATACAGATAAATGGTACCGCAACCCATCCAAATCATCGGGTGGCTGGTCTTTGGAGAAAATAGACCCTTACAACTTCTGTCAGGGTGCTGAAAACTGGATCGCTTCGGAAGATCCAAGAGGGGGGAGTCCGGGAACGACCAACTCAGTGAGGGCCGATAATCCTGACCTGTCGCCACCCCGGTTGCTGAGGGCCGGATTTGTTGACAGTCTGAATGTTGTACTATGGTTTTCAGAACCCATGGATGATGAAAACCTATGGTTGGCAAATCTTTATGAGATAGACCACCATATTGGAAATCCCTTATCGGCAACCCCGGTTGGACCAGACTTTTCCAGTGTTCATTTAAATCTGTATG
>SLNX01000156.1 GCA_007132825.1 Bacteroidales bacterium
AAGAAGATTTGGCAAAAGTATTTACAGCCGATTCTTTTGAAGAAAATTATCGCATTTTATCCAATGCAGTCAGAAAGAAAAAGGAGAATATTCCACCGCTTTTTAATTCCTACATGGGACTGAGCCCTACCATGCGAACATTTGGTACCGCCTTCAATGAAGGCTTTGGAGGGGTCGAAGAAACAGGAATTATGGTAACGATAAAGGATATTTATCAAGCCAAAGCGCGTCGCCACGTAGCGACTTATGAGCGTGATAAAGGGAAAAGGTGATTCGGTAATCCACACATCCATGAAAATTCACTCAGCTGAGTTTGTGAAGAGTGCCACTAACGTCAAGGAATGTCCGGCGCCAGCATTTCCTGAATATGCTTTTATTGGCCGTTCAAATGTTGGAAAGTCCTCCCTAATCAATATGCTCACCGAGCGTAAAAACCTTGCCAAGACATCAGGTACGCCTGGTAAGACCAGGCTTATTAACCATTTTTTTATAAATGACAATTGGTATTTATGCGACTTACCTGGTTATGGTTTTGCCAAAGTGTCAAAAAGTATCCGGGAAAAGTGGGAACATATCATCAAAAATTACCTGCTTCACCGCGAGAACCTGATGTGTGCTTTCATACTGATCGACATCAGGCACAGTCCGTTGAAAAATGATATTGAGTTTTTGGACTGGCTGGGCAGGAAAGAGGTTCCGTTCGTAATTGTTTTTACCAAAGCAGATAAGCTCTCCGATGCAAAAGCGGACCGGCAGATCAGGATTTATTGCAAAGAGCTTGCCAATACATGGGAACCTTTACCTTCGATGTACATTTCCAGCGCTTCCACTAAAGAGGGGCGTGAAGAAATTCTTGAGATGATCGAAACAACCAATAGGGGATTTACAAACTGATAACAATCAAAGTGTCTTTGTTTTTCATTACTATCGTGGTCTGAACCTGGATCCGGCCAGTATTTTCTGATAATCGGTTTCTTCAAACAATTCCTGCAGGCCTGTATCGGGATGTCTGCGCATGTACTCTCTGACAATTTGCCAGCCAAGCCATGCTCCGGTTCGTGGAGCAGACTCATTTGAGAATGGGGTCGTAAAGGGAGCCAGATTAATGAATTGCCGGATTACCCGCCGGTCGGTTGAATATAAAAGTTCATTATCTATTTTATAGGTGAAGGCGTATCCCTGAAAAGCCTCCATCCAGTTCATTTGCTGACCGGTGTAAGCAATTTTCAATGTGTCGTGCGTACCTGGTAACATGCAGTCGAGAAAGAACTGTTTCTTCCCCTCATGGATCATGTGATCAAGAAGTGATTCGGGTGTGCCTGCCATTTTGCTCAGATGGATGTCGGCAAGAATGCGCATCACGTCAACGACCAAACGCTCCGGTCGCATCCATCGGGAAATGTATCTCGGGATGCCCAACCGGTCATATTGTTCATAATCGGGACCAAGATAGTTGTCCAGTGCGATAACCATTCGATTATCGATAACCTTGACAGGCATCATGTAATCGATCCCTGATATATAGGTATGGAAAACCGGGATGTCAAGATCAGGGAAGTGAAAACGGTAGAAACGAAAAGCGCGTTCAAGATCTGTGATAAGCGGGCCAATGTCATCCCAAACTTCTTGACTGTCAATATATAAAGCGACAATGTCAGGATCGGTTGCGAAATCAAACAAAGCCTGAATGGCCAACTCATCATCAATGGTATGGTCAAGAAAAATATAAAAATCGTCCTTGTAAGGAGCAAGTGCCTCATTCAAAATAAAAGGGTTTGCTTCAAATAGAATCTGCTCATATCGCAGAATCTGTATCTCCGGTTTTTCAATGTCAGAAACGTTCGCTTCATAAAACGGTTTCCGTCCACCTCCTGTACAGGATACCGTAAAAACTGTCAGGAAAACCAATAACCCTCTAATCAACAACGTTTTATCCATAAATCTTTTACAATAGTATCAATCATCCAATCATCTAATCATCCAAAGACTTTAACAACCATACTTTTTTCAACAAAAACCTTTCTCAGGTTGTTTGTTTTGAAAGTTCTTTATGTATCTTTGGATTGCCGAGTCACCCTCATTACAATTACTCTCGTTTGCATAATTATTAACCGGCATGTTCGTTGACATTAGAGCAAACGCAAACAATTAATGAAAAATTATGAAGAAAGCGACATCATTTCTGATTATAGTACTTCTGAGCCTGCCTGTTATGGCGAATGATTTTGGTTTTCGGTTCGGGTTAAAGGTTTCACCAAACATTGCCTGGTTCCGAACTGAGACCAGATTTTATGAAAATGACGGTGTAGGTCTTGGTTATTCCTATGGTTTAATTGTTGACTACGAGTTTGCTGAGAATTATGCCATCACAACGGGGTTAAACATTTTGCAAACCGGTGGGAAATTAACTTATCCACTGAATGTTATTGAAAATGGCAACCTGGAACAGGCACAAATGCATCGGGATCACAGATACCGGCATATTGAGATACCACTTGCATTAAAATTACGAACAGTAGAAGTAGGCTACATTACCTATTACGGTAAGTTTGGAGTCGGACTTGGTTTTTTGACCAGTGCTTTTGCAGACGAGGAGTTGCGATTACCCAGTGGCTCCAAAAAAATTGAACCACAAGTAGACATCCATGATGAAACAAGTTTTTTAAGGGCAGGTCTTGTGTTAGGAGCAGGTGCCGAATACAATTTTGGAGGCCTTACATCATTGTTGATAGGTCTTACTTTTCACAACGGGTTTTCCAATATCCTTGAACAACAAAATGATGCAGTGCCACATACACCCAGTGCGCACAATCTTTACCTGGAATTGACCCTGGGGGTCATGTTCTAAAAAAGTTAATCCCATGCGCGTTGCTTTAGCACAAATCAATTTTCATGTCGGTAACTTTTCTTATAACCTTAACAAAATGGTTCAGGCCATTAAGGATGCACGGAAGCAATATGCCGACCTGATCGTTTTTTCTGAACTTTCGGTTTGCGGTTATCCGCCACGCGACTTGCTTTATTCTGATCGCTTTCTTGAAGAATGCATGGACACAGTGCGTCAGCTTGCAAAAATCTGCACAGATATTGGTGCCATCGTTGGAGGTCCATCCAGAAATGAGAACAAAGGTGGCAAAAAGCTCTATAACTCGGCATTTCTGCTCTATGATGGTGCCATTCAGGAAGTTTACCACAAAGGTTTGCTACCCACCTATGATGTCTTCAATGAATACCGTTATTTTGAGCCCGCCAAAGAATTCAATACGATAAATTTTAGAGGGAAACGGATAGCGATCACCATTTGCGAAGACATCTGGAACATCAACGCAACGGGGATGTATCCGTTGAATCCCCCCGATATCCTGGCACGGCAAAACCCGGATATGATCATAAATATTTCCGCATCCCCGTTTGCATGGAATCATCGGCCGCAAAGACTTCAGGTACTTGTTGAAAATGCTGCTAAATATAAAGTGCCTCTGTTCTCTGCCAACCTTGTTGGTGGCCAAACCGATCTTTTGTTTGATGGGGCCTCTGCGGTCTGTAATGCAGATGGGAAACTGGTGGATGTAATGCCGGGCTTTGAGGAGGCAGTTCGTGTGTATTCGCTTGATGAAGTAAATGATCATCAGGGTATCGAACCACCCTTGGTCTCATCCGGATCAGTGAAATACAGACTCATGAAGCAAGCCCTTGTTATGGGTATACGTGATTATTTTAAGAAAACGGGAATAAAAAAAGCCATTCTGGGCCTTTCCGGTGGGCTTGATTCGGCACTTACACTGGTTTTGGCAGTCGAAGCTCTCGGTAAGGAAAACGTCTGGGCGGTCCTGCTTCCCGGTCCATACAGCTCTGATCATTCGGTAACAGATGCCATGCAGCTTGCCAGTAACCTCGGAGTCAAACACAGTACCATTCCTATTGGTGATTTGGTGAAAAGTTTTGACAAAAGCCTGGAACCATATTTCGCCGGAACCGCATCCGGAATTGCTGAAGAAAACATCCAGGCACGTGCCCGTGCCGTGATCCTGATGGGTCTGTCAAATAAGTTTGGCTACATGTTGCTGAATACTTCCAATAAAAGTGAAGCAGCCGTTGGTTACGGTACACTTTACGGTGACATGTGCGGCGGATTGGCCGTGATTGGTGATGTTTATAAGACAGAAGCATATGGGTTGGCCAGGTTGATCAACGAAAAGGAGGAGGTCATCCCCCATAATACCATTGTGAAACCGCCAAGTGCCGAATTAAAACCTGATCAAAGAGATACAGATTCTTTGCCCCCCTATGAGGTTCTGGATCCCATCTTGTTTCGCTTGCTGGA
>SLNX01000038.1 GCA_007132825.1 Bacteroidales bacterium
CATATCAAACTGGTAGTTCCCGTTGCACATATCTGGTTCTTCCGCACATTACCAAACAAGATTGGCTATCTGCTCGGATTGCCATCAAAGAAACTGGATCAGATCATCTATTATGAGCGTTATGTGGTGATCAATCCGGGTGTTAAGTCTGATGAACTTAACTTCATGGACTTTCTTACGGAGGAGGAATATTTTGCCGCCCTGGAGTCCATTCCGATTGAAAATCAGATGCTTGAAGATGATGACCCCAACAAGTTCATTGCCCGAATGGGTGCTGAGGCACTTAAGGAATTGCTCATTAAGCTCGACCTCGATCAGCTTTCTTATGATCTGAGGCATAAGGCAAATACGGAAACATCACAACAGCGTAAAGCGGATGCCCTCAAGCGCCTGCAGGTCGTTGAAGCTTTCCGTGAAGCGCAGAACACCATAGAAAACCGTCCTGACTGGATGATTGTTGACGTGGTGCCTGTGATTCCGCCTGAGCTCCGCCCACTGGTTCCGCTTGATGGCGGAAGGTTTGCAACAAGCGACCTCAATGATCTGTATCGCCGGGTGATCATCAGGAATAACCGCCTGAAGCGTCTGATAGAGATCAAAGCTCCGGATGTGATTTTGCGCAACGAGAAGCGAATGCTCCAGGAAGCGGTTGACTCCCTGTTCGATAATTCACGTAAGACGAATGCCGTCAAGACGGAATCAAACAGGCCGCTAAAGTCACTCTCCGACAGCCTGAAAGGTAAGCAGGGACGTTTTCGTCAGAACCTGCTTGGAAAACGTGTTGACTATTCAGCACGATCGGTGATCGTTGTAGGTCCTGAGCTTCAGCTTCACGAATGCGGTATCCCCAAAGAGATGGCCTCAGAGTTGTTCAAGCCATTCATTATCAGAAAAATGCTTGAAAGGGGCATCGTAAAGACCGTTAAATCGGCGAAAAAAATTGTGGATCGCAAAGATCCGGTTGTATGGGACATTCTTGAAAATGTGCTCAAAGGACATCCGGTACTGCTAAACAGGGCTCCCACACTTCACCGTCTGGGTATTCAATCGTTCCAGCCAAAGCTGATCGAAGGGAAGGCCATTCAGTTGCATCCGCTGGTATGTACGGCATTTAATGCCGACTTTGACGGCGACCAGATGGCTGTTCACCTGCCACTTGGCAATGCTGCGATCCTGGAAGCCCAGCTGCTTATGCTCGCCTCCCACAATATCCTGAATCCTGCCAACGGTGCACCTATTGCTGTTCCATCACAAGACATGGTTCTGGGTCTGTATTACATGACCAAAGCGAGAAAAAGCACCAAGGAACATCCTGTAAAAGGAGAGGGTCTGAAATTCTATGGTACCGAAGAGGTCATTATTGCTCATAATGAGGGTGCTGCAGACCTGCATGCCATCATACAGGTACGAGTACCTGTTAAAGAGAAAGGCAAATTGGTTCATAAAATGGTGGAAACCACCGTTGGGCGGGTCCTGTTTAACCGGGTTATTCCAGAGAATTATGGTTTTGTGAATCTATTGCTTACAAAGAAAGCACTGAGGGATGTGATTGGCGGGATCATGAAGGAAACCGGCATATCACGTACTTCACAATTCCTTGATGACATTAAGGACCTTGGTTTTACCATGGCTTTCAGAGGCGGCCTGTCCTTTAACTTAGGGGATATTATTGTTCCTGAGGAAAAGCGGATTTTGATCAACCAGGCTGATGACCAGGTTGAAGAAGTCAGGGGCAACTATAGCATGGGTTTCATTACCAATACGGAACGTTACAACCAGATCATTGATATCTGGACCCATACCAACGCCAAATTGACGAAAGTACTTATCGATAAAACCACTGCAGACAACCAGGGATTCAATCCTGTGTACATGATGCTGGATTCTGGTGCTCGTGGATCTAAAGAGCAGATCCGCCAGCTTTCCGGTATGCGTGGTCTGATGGCCAAACCCCAAAAGTCAGGCGCAAAAGGTGGAGAGATCATTGAAAACCCGATCCTTTCAAACTTTAAAGAGGGACTTTCAGTACTGGAGTATTTTATTTCGACACACGGTGCCCGTAAGGGTCTTGCCGATACGGCACTGAAGACTGCTGACGCCGGTTATCTTACCCGTCGTCTTGTTGATGTGGCCCAGGATGTGATCGTAACAGAAGAGGACTGCGGTACGCTTCGCGGATTAACCGCCACAGCACTTAAGAACAATGAAGAAACCGTTGAAACACTTCATGACCGTATCCTTGGACGAAACACCCTGCACGACATATATCACCCAACTACTGGTGATCTGATCGTTAAGGCAGGTGAAGAAATTAATGAGGAGATTGCACAAGTCATTGAGGATTCACCCATTGAAGCGGTTGAGATCCGTTCGGTGTTAACCTGTGAGTCCAAAGTGGGTGTTTGTGCCAAGTGTTACGGGCGCAACCTCGCAACCGGACGTATGGTACAAAAAGGGGAAGCCGTTGGCGTGGTTGCAGCCCAATCGATCGGTGAACCGGGAACCCAGCTCACACTGCGTACATTCCACGTAGGTGGTACCGCTTCGAATATTGCTACAGCTTCAAAGGTTAATGCCAAATATTCAGGTGTACTGGAAATTGACGAATTAAGATCTGTTCCCTTTACCACTGATGACGGGAGAGAATACCAGGTTGTTATTGGTCGCTCTGCAGAAATGCGCATCATCGACAAGAACACCCAAATGGTTCTTACAAGCCAGAATATTCCTTATGGTGCCAATCTTTATTTTAAAAATGGAGATGAAATATCGGGTGGCGATTTAATTTGTGAGTGGGATCCCTATAATGCAGTTATCTTAACTGATACAAAAGGTAAGGTAGTTTATAACAACATGATAGAGGGTACCACCTATCGTACCGATTCGGATGAGCAAACCGGATACTACGAAAAGGTGATCATAGACTCCAAGGACAAAACGAGAAACCCGTCCATCAGTATCGTTAATGACGATGGCGAAGTGTTAAGGGTTTACGACATGCCTGTTGGAGCGCACGTTGTGATCAATGATGGTAAAGAACTGAAGCCGGGTACGATCATTGCCAAGATCCCGAGGGCCGTGGGTAAATCTGGTGACATCACCGGTGGTCTGCCACGTATTACGGAGCTATTTGAAGCACGTAACCCGTCTGACCCTGCTGTGGTATCAGAAATTGATGGTGTTGTTTCATTTGGCAAGAAGATCAAGCGTGGTAACAGGGAGGTGATTATCACTTCGAAAACCGGTGATGAGAAACGTTACCTTGTTCCGCTAACAAAACAGATTCTAGCCCAGGAAAACGACTTTGTGAAAGCCGGAACCCCATTGTCAGACGGTCCGATTACCCCGGCCGACATCCTCGCCATCAAAGGCCCTACTGCCGTTCAGGAATATATTGTGAATGAAGTGCAAGAGGTTTATCGCATGCAGGGTGTAAAGATCAACGACAAGCATTTTGAGATCATCGTGCGTCAGATGATGCGTAAAGTAACCATCGAAGATCCGGGAGATACACGCTTCCTCGAAAACGAAATTGTGAATAAGATCGAGTTTATGGAAGAGAATGACAGCCTCTTTGGCAAGAAGGTTGTTGAAGATCCCGGCGACTCAAATCTGAAATCCGGACAGATGATCAACGCCAGGAAACTTCGGGATGAAAACTCATTGCTGAAACGAAAAGACAAGAAGCTGGTTGTGGCGCGTGACGCCAATGGAGCTACCGCACGCCAGCAACTGCAGGGAATTACCAAGGCTTCACTGCAGACCCAGAGTTTCATCTCTGCAGCCTCCTTCCAGGAAACCACAAAAGTGTTGACAGATGCAGCTGTAAATGCCAAAACTGACATGCTGAAAGGCCTTAAGGAGAATGTGATTGTCGGACACCTTATCCCGGCAGGCACCGGTTTGCGTGAGTATGACAACATCATTGTCGGGTCGATGGAAGAGTACGAGCTGCTGATGGCCTCCAAGCAAAAAGATGAAGTTTCCAAACAGGAAGAGGAAGCTTAGGATGAACGATAATTAGTTATAAATTTGAAAAAATAAAATGATATGGCTGACCAACAGAAACCGGAAAAAAAGATCAATATCGAACTGGGCGAAGATGTCGCATCAGGAACCTATTCGAACCTGGCGATCATCACCCATTCAAATACAGAATTTGTTTTGGATTTTGTGCGCCTGATGCCAGGTGTGCCCAAGGCAAAAGTGAAATCACGTGTAATTTTAACCCCTCAACACGCCAAAAGGCTTATGAAAGCACTGAAAGACAACATCGCGAAGTTTGAGTCCATTCATGGACCAATCAAGGATGTTGACGG
>SLNX01000146.1 GCA_007132825.1 Bacteroidales bacterium
ACATGAAAAACACCAAAGTTTTCACCAATAAAATAGCAAAACGGAGAAAAAAACGACAGGATCACAAAGGCCTTGTAATCGGATCGGTGTACCTTCTGCCCCAGTCTCTTCATTCGGAATATCACCGCCATCAAAACAGAGGAAATTGACAGCCTTATCAACATCACCGTGATGGGTTGATAGTATTCAAAAGCCATCTTGGTCCAGACATAACTGATGCCCCAGAAAACAACAGCAAGAATGACCAATGTGTATGTGTATATTTTTGGTTGCATTTCCGGTACAGCAATTATGTCTGCATCACAAACCATGAACTGATCTGATATTCGACAGCAAAGCTAAATAAAAACCTTTCATTAAAATGATGATAAAAAATGAAAAAGCTATGTTTTTTTTGTATATTGCACAATAGAGTTAAACAAGTACAGCCATGAGCGTTCTTAAAAAGATAAAACTTGAATACGGGTTCAAGACAACCCCTAAATTGTTATATACAGCAATTTCAACACCCGAAGGATTGTCGCGCTGGTTTGCCGACATGGTACTGATCGAGGATGATGTGTTTCATTTCAAGTGGGAGGGGTCTTCACAAAAAGCACGGATGGTAAAATGCAAGGAAAACGAATTTGTCCATTTCTTATGGTTGGATGATCCCGATCGTGAAGAATGTCTTGAAATGGAAATCCTTAATGAACCCGTCTCGTCAGAGGTTGCACTTGTGGTTACCGATTATGCCGAGGAGTCTGACTTTGACTTTACCGAACGCCTGTGGGATGCACAACTAAAAAAGCTTCAGCGATTGTTTAGTCCCTGATCTTTTTAAAGTCATGAATCCGGCTCCGGCAGTTTGAACCATTCTCTTACTTTGTCTGTAGTGCACCTGGGAGCATCCTTGTGGATATATTCATTCTTTTTGCGCAGATAGTCATAATCCTCAGACCATTCCTTGTGATTTTTTTGTATCTCCTTCAGTGCGTGTATGATGTCCCTTACCTCCTGCCCGGTCATGGTGGGATGGAGCGATATCCTGATCCAGCCCGGTTTTTCTGAGAGATCACCAGAATTGATCTTTTCCGTGATCTGGCGCGACAAGTTGTAATCCACATCAAGCAAAAAATGGCCATAAGTACCCGCGCAGGCACATCCACCCCTTACCTGGATGCCAAACCTGTCGCTTAATAGCTTGACAACCAAATTATAATGGATTTGATCAAAATAAAAAGATATCACCGCAAGTCGTTCCTCAATGTTGCCGGCAAGTATGTGGGTGTCCGGGATGCTTCGGATGCCGTCAAAAAGGATATTCAGCAATTCATCCTCACGCTTTCTCATGTTTTCGGTTCCCATCTGGTTTTTCAGGTCAATGCAAAGAGCTGTCCTGATTGCCTGCAGGAAGCCGGGAGTGCCACCATCCTCGCGAAGTTCAATGTCGTCGATGTACTTATACTCTCCCCAGGCATTGGTCCAGTCAACGGTTCCGCCGCCCGGATTATCAGGAACCCTGCTGTTGTAAAAGGCCGAGTCGAAAACCAATACACCTGAGGATCCTGGTCCGCCGAGAAACTTATGTGGGGAAAACATTACCGCGTCAAGCTTTTGCAAGGGGTCAGCAGGGTGCATGTTGATGTCGGTATATGGCGCTGAAGCAGCATAGTCGGCAACACAAACACCGCCATATTGATGCATGAGTGCGGCCATCTCATGGATGGGTGTTTCTATACCGGTTACATTGCTGCAGGCGGTAAATGATCCGATTTTCAGCTTCCTGGCCTTGTATTTTTCAAGTTGCACCTTCAGGTCATCAAGGTCCACCAGTAAACGGCTGTCTGGCTTTATCTGAACCACATCTGCCAGCGTTTCAAACCAGGAAGTATGGTTGCTGTGGTGCTCCATGTGCGAAATGAATACAACGGGTTTCTCCTGCGGCTTAAGTCTGGGTTTTTCAATCAGCTCGCTGGTAACCCTTAACCCAAGCATTCGTTGAAACTTATTGATCACCGTGGTCATTCCGCTGCCAGCCGTAATGATCACATCACCGGGGCCTGCATTCACATGCTTCTTGATCAGTTTGTGTGAATGGTGGTAGGCTTTGGTCATCAAGGTACCCGTTTCACTGGCTTCCGTATGGGTATTGGCCACAAAAGGGCCAAAACGTTCCGTGATCGCTTGCTCAATCGGCCGATACATTCGTCCGCTGGCAATCCAGTCTGCATAAATGATCTTCTGATTACCGTAAGGAGTCCTGTAGGACTGGTCGATCCCAATGATATGGCGCCGGAATTTATTGAAATATGCTTCCAGGTTCATTTAAAGTTTTTTACAAAAATGCAAAAAAATGGTGAGTTATGGCTATTTAAAACAATCATTAAAAATTGTTGTTAATTATTTATGAAAAAGGTTTGGAATAATTTTTGATCACACTTATAAGTTATAACTTTGTAAGATAATAGGGATTGTTAGGGTTAAGTAACTCCATAAAATACGAAACCATGCATTGGAAAAGTGTCCGAAATGTTAGTTTGCAAGCCTTCCTGGTATTGCTGGTTTTTTTTCTTGTTTTGCCAACAGAAGTTTACGGACAATATTTTGGACGTAACAGACCAAGTTACCAGCGGTTCGAGTTTTCCCTTTTTCAGTCTCCCCATTTTGATATTTATCATTATTTTGAAGATGACTCCATACCAAAGTTTTTGGCCAATTCACACGAAAAATGGTATCTGCGTCATCAAAAACTGTTCAAAGATACATTTGAAACTCAGAGCCCCATCCTGATATATGCAAATCATCCCGATTTTCAGCAAACAACAGCGATCAGCGGTATGATCGGTATTGGAACTTTAGGTGTAACAGAGGCTTTGAAGAACAGGGTTGTAATGCCAATTCTGGAGACAAATGCACAAACAGATCATGTGATCGGACACGAGTTGGTACACGTGTTTCAGTTTCGTGCATTGTTCATTGATGATTCACTGTCGCTAAACTCCATACGTAATTTGCCTTTGTGGCTGGTGGAGGGGATGGCGGAGTACTTCTCCATTGGCAGTGTGGACCCGCATACCGCCATGATTATGCGAGATGCCATCCACCAGGATGACTTTCCAACATTACGAGACATGACACGCAGCTATCAATACAACCCCTATCGCTTTGGGCAGGGTTTCGTAGCATTCTTTGGAAGAACCTGGGGAGATTCATTGATCGTACCGCTGTTTTCGGAAACGGCAAAATTTGGTTATGAACGTGCCCTGGAGCGCGTTGTGGGACTGAGTGCCAACACGGTATCCAATCTTTGGCGGGCTTCCGTGGAAACATATTACCAGCCATTGTACCAGGACTCCTTGCGCCACATTCCCGTTGGTGAAAAGATCATCACCCCCGAGCACTCTGGCAATATCAACATTGCTCCATCAATAAGTCCTAATGGCAACCTCGTTGCCTATTTTTCTGAGCGTGACCTTTTGTCGATCGACCTGTTTCTTGCAGATGCAAAAACCGGACGGGTCAAAAGAAAACTATCGAGTGCCGGACGTAGAGGCGATATCGATGGTTATAACTTTTTTGAATCTATGGGGACATGGTCGCCTGACGGCAAAAAGTTTGCCCATGTTGCTGTAAAAGGGGGAAGGAACCAGATCGTTATTGTTAACGTTGAAAGACCGCGACGCACAAGGGAGATACCCATCCCCGGAGTGCCGGCATTTAATAATCCGGTTTGGTCTCCGGATGGAAATTATCTGGTTTTTAACGGCCTGGTTGAAGGGCGTCCCAATTTGTTTCGTTATGACATTGACAAAGATGAGGTTAAATGGCTCACCAACGACAGGTACTCCTATGCGCATGCTTCATTCTCGCACGATGGCCGGTACCTTGTTTTTGCGACCGATCTGCCACAAAGCTCACAGCGGGGCGATCACCTCAACATGAAAATGAACCTGGGAATTATGGATTTGGAGGATGAATCGCGTCCTGTCAGGGTGCTGGATGTCTTTCCCGGCGCCGACAACGTGAACCCTGTGTTTTCTGTTGAACAAGATGGCATCTATTTTCTGACCAATGCGGATGGCTACAGGAACCTGCACTTTTTTGACCTCGAGACAGGCGATGTATTCCGGATGACCGATTATTACACAGGCATCAGCGGAATTACCCACATGACACCCTCGATCAGCATTGCCCGCGAAACAGGAGAGATTGTTTACAGTTTTTATCAGGGCGGCACCTATTCGATATTGCGTGCCCATCCTTCCGAATTTGAGCGGGTAAAGGTTGACCCTGAGGTTATTGACATGACCGCAGCTAC
>SLNX01000137.1 GCA_007132825.1 Bacteroidales bacterium
AAAGCTTGCGCCATCTCACCATAGAGGAAACTTACGAACTGGCTGATGCCATCCTTGATCATAACCTCGACGATATCCGTGGAGAATTGGGAGACCTGATGCTCCATATCGTATTTTATGCGAAAATTGCTAAGGAGAAAAAAGCTTTCGACATTAAAGATGTGCTTGATGGCATCAATCAGAAACTGATCAACCGTCATCCACACATTTATGGTGATGTCCAGGTAAATACCGCCGAAGAGGTAAAGGATAACTGGGAAAAGATCAAACTAAAGGGTGGAAAAAAACGGGTCCTTTCCGGTGTTCCGAAGTCCCTTCCTGCAATGATAAAGGCATATCGCATTCAGGATAAGGTTAAAGGTGTCGGTTTTGACTGGGAAAGACCGGAACAGGTTTGGGAGAAAGTGCAGGAGGAGATGGACGAACTCAGATCGGAAGTTGAAAAGGGGGCTTGCAAAAGAACCACCGAAGCGGAGTTTGGTGATTTGCTATTCGCGTTGATCAATTATGCCCGCTTTATTGGCGTGAACCCAGAGAACGCCCTCGAAAGAACCAACAAGAAATTCATCAAGCGTTTTGAACATCTGGAAGCACAAGCAAAAAAGGCCGGGAAAGACATGAAAAGAATGAACCTGGCAGAGATGGATGTTTTCTGGGATGAAGCGAAAAAGCTGGAAGGAAGGGATAATTTTTAAATATGCAAATTAGCAGATGTACCGATTAGCGAATGTAAAAGCAGGACTTTGCCGGTCTGCAGGATTCAAAATCATAAAATAACGAACATATATAGCTATGAAACCAATTACCTTGATTGTTTTATTGACCATCGCATTGTGCGGATACAGCCAGCAGGCAAATTACGGAAAAAACATGTTTGTTGAAGGTGAAGTCTCAGGGGTATGGGATGCCGATACCGTTTTTGTTACCGGAGAAATTTACCTTCCAGCCGATAAATCTCTGGCGGTGATGCCGGGTGTATATGTGGAATTTCAAGGGTATTTTGGTTTAAATGTGCTGGGTGACCTTGAGGCAATTGGTACCGAAGATGACCCGATTGTGTTCAGCGTGCAGGATACCACAGGCCTGCATAACATCATGGAACCATATGGAGCCTGGCGTGGGATATTTATATACGGCGCTGATCCTCGTAAGGGAGAGAAAAAAGCAATTTTCGAACATTGCCATTTCGAATATGCCAAAGCACCCTACTCCGAATTTATTCATAACGGTGGCGCTGTTCATATCCTGGGCATGGGCAATCATCAGGTTCTTCACTGTACGTTTTTCCGGAACTATTGCTATATGAAAGGTGCCGGCTTGTATTTTGAAAACAGCAGTCCCGTTGTCTTGCACAACCGGTTTGTTGAGAACTATGCCGGACATCCGCCCACGGCTGAAGAAACCTATGGATATGGCGGCGGCCTGTTTGGTTTGCGTAGCAAGGGAACTGTCATGTTTAATGAATTCGAGGGGAACTGGGCATCAGGACTTGGTGGCGGTCTGAGTGTGGATAGCTGTGATGTTTTAATCGCGAACAATATATTCAGATATAACGATGCCCCTCTGGGTGGCGGAATGGGAATATTGCGCAGCTCGTTTTCACAACCTGTTTCAAATAACCTTTTTCTTGGAAACACTTCCATGTTTTTTGGAGGTGGCCTGTCTTTAAACAGCTCGCGGTTAGATGTCGTTAATAATACTTTTGTTAACAACCATGCAGGGCAAGGTGGCGGGCTTTATGTAAACTATGCTTTTGCACAGTTGCACAACAACTTGTTTTGGGGAAACACAGCGTCATCTTCATGGGTTGATTCACAAGTTATGATCTGGGATTCTTTATCCCAAATCGACTTTTACTTTTGTAATATTGAATTTGGTGCAGAAGGCATTGGAGGGTCAGGAGTAACCGGCGATTATGTTGAATGTATAGATTTTGACCCACTATTTCTCGCAGATGGAGATCATCCATACCAGCTTCACGAAGACTCTCCTTGTGTCATGGCAGGTAATCCCGAATCTGATATTTTTGGACTGCCAGCGCAGGATCTGGCCGGGAATGAGCGATTCAGGAATGGCCGGATTGACATAGGGGCTTACGAATTCCAGGACGAGATTGTGTCTGCTGAAGACCTGCAGGCAAGCAATGGCAAAAACATGCTTGAAATATTTCCAAACCCTGTTGGCCCGCAAACCAGGGCTGTCATTACGATGCAACAAGGAGCCGAGATTCAACTGTGGATTACCGACGCAATGGGAAGAAGCCTGGGTTTTAAAAACATGTGGCTGGAGCCGGGTATTCACGGGTTTTACCTGAGCACCTTGTTTCCGCATCTTGATTCGGTAAAACATGGAAGTTACCTGGTTTCTGTGCATTCAGGCCAAAAAATGGAAACGGTTTTAATTCAACTAATGAACAGGTAGGGTGCTTTGGTTTAGTTCAGTCTGACGTGCCCGACCGTATTGTTTCATCAGCAAATAATTCGAAGTCATACAGAATAAGGTCTGACCGGCTTCCCAAGCCGTTTTCGAGCGGGAACGCTCCTTGTATGTGATCCACTTTGCGAAGTTTTTCAGCAAAAGCCTTCAGATCAAAACCGGTCCCCGGATTTTTTATAAGCAGCAGGTAATCCATGTTTTTGGGTAACTCAAAAAGGATACCTTCGGGACGTTTGTTTGTCAATAAAAAATAATGCAACCTGTTTGCCCTGTCTGAGTAAGAATAAACAGGGAACTGAATGGTTTCTCTATGCTTATAAGGCGTAAAGCAGAAGTCGGGCAACCTTTTCATATCGAGATTAAGATGGTGGTTCATTAACCAGCAGATTCGATAATCCTTTTGTTGCGAAAAAAGCGCAATGGTTTTAAAATCAGGGGTATACTTAACGCTGAGTTTTGTTTTCTTTACCATAAGCCTACGGGGATGCTTTTATTTGCGCTTCAACAGTACAAAGGTAGTTTAAATATTTAACCCGTTTCCGCTTTCAATGGTTTGAAGCTGATCCCAGAACTTTTGGGCTGCACGCTGTTCCGCTTTTTTTATTGAGAAGTCCTGACCGTTGGTGTATGGTTTGTTTTCGATGCACAACTCAACAGTATAAGTCTTTGCTTTTTTCCCATTTTCTCTTTCAGAAACAAGGTTGAAAGCCAATTCTTTTCGGTGCTTCTGCGCCCATTCAATCACTTTGCTTTTAAAGTTTATTTCGCGCTCCATCAAATCATCAATGTCAAGATGGGTTTGAATGATATGCTGAATGATGATGTTTTTTGTAAAGACATAACCCCTGTCCAGGTAAAGCGCACCAACAAAGGCTTCGAACGCATCACCCATGATGGATGATCCGGGAACCCCCTTGTCCTGGTTCGACTGAATAAGTTTGTCCAGACCAAGTTTTTTTGATAAAAGGTTAAGGTTGCTTCGACTTACGATGCGCGAACGCATCTCAGTAAGAAATCCCTCCTCTTTGAAAGGGAATTTTTTGAATAAAAAGTCGGCAACAACCGATCCCAAAACGGCGTCACCTAAATATTCAAGACGTTCGTTGCCATGTTTGAATCCATTATTTGTGTTGTCGGCTTTGGATTTATGGCAAAACGCAAGCTTGTAGATAGCAACATTTTTTGGCCTGTAACCAAAAATGTTGCTGATAGCATCAGACAGCTCCTGTTCGTCTGTCTTGTGCTTTAAACTGTTAAACTTAAATATGCGCAATCGATCAACTATTGTTTAAACTTTTTAAATGCAAGGCAGGCATTGTGACCCCCAAAACCAAAGGTGTTGGATAAAGCGACATTCACTTCACGTTTTTTGGCTTTGTTAAATGTAAAATCAAGCTTGTTGTCGATTTCCGGATCCAGGTTGAAGTGGTTTATCGTGGGTGGTACAATGTCGTTTTGAACGGCAAGAATGGTCGCAATTGCTTCCACGGCACCTGCAGCACCAAGCAAATGACCTGTCATCGATTTGGTTGAATTGATGCTGATTTTATATGCGTGCTCACCAAAAAGGGTAACGATGGCTTTTGGTTCGGCAATGTCTCCAAGCGGGGTTGAAGTACCATGGGTGTTGATGTGATCAACATCTTCAGGCTTCAGGCCGCCATCCTCAAGGGCATACTTCATTACATTAACAGCGCCAAGTCCTTCCGGATGCGGACTGGTCATGTGGTAAGCATCTGCTGACATACCTCCTCCAACTACCTCGGCATATATTTTGGCGCCGCGTTTAACGGCGTGCTCCAGCTCTTCAAAAATGATGGTGC
>SLNX01000190.1 GCA_007132825.1 Bacteroidales bacterium
AAGATGAATTTCCCGTTTTTGTAATCACGAAACTCCTTGATCACATAGTCCAGTCCCACGAAAAGGATGTTTTGATTCTCACGCCTTCCGAGAAAGACACCTGCAACCGCCATATTACGCAATACGAAAAAACTATGCGTGTTTTTTTCCGGATCAAATGAAAATTCGGGAAAGAAGTGATGAATGTCATCCCCGTAAAATTCAATGAAGCGCTTCAGGTATTTATTATCGTTTCTGACCCACATAATTTCAAATGCCTCTTTTTTTGAAAAAATCCGGTACAGATAATAGATATCCACGCTTATGATAAATGCATTAAGCAGGGCAACGGGCCAGGCATATATCAGAATACCATAAGTAAAAAACAGCGTGGCTCCGATCAGGTTAATGATCCTGAACTTCACAAAGGAACTCATTGTCATGCTGATGGCAATGAAGACCGAAGCCACATATCCGATAATAGTTAACGTGCTTAATTCCATAATTTATAATAATATGATGGTTGATCTGAAAGGATGCAAAGGTAGTGATTTACAGGGAGATTTTTTCAACGTGCCTGTACTGAAGTATGTCATTTAGATTATCTTGTGCATTTGCATAACACAACAAATAGCCGCCACCTCCGGCACCGCAAAGCTTCATTGTGTAACGCCCGGAAGACAAACCCTTTGCCCACATCTTTGCAAACGGTTCTGGTATCATCTCCCGGAAATGGCGCAACTGAAGGTCTGAAAGGCTAAACAGCTGCTCTGAAAGGGCATGGCTTTTGCTTATCAAGGCTTTGATGCAAATATCGTTTAGGGGAATGTATTGTCGGTGAAGCATGTCCAGAAAACTGCTGTCTTTGCATTTTTCCCTGAAGATTTTAACGAGAGGGGCTGTTTTTCTTGAAATCTTTGTATCGATGAGAAAAAACGACTCATTGCCAAGCAGGAATGGATCAGACTGTTCAACGATTTCCGGATTACCTTCACAGAAAAGTATAGGAAGATTGACAAAGCTGCTTAAGGGGTCAATTCCTGAACTTTTTCCATGAAAAAAAGACTCCAAAAAAGAAAATATCTCTTGCAGATCTTTCAGCTTCTCAGTTGTAAATTGATCTTTACTTTTAAAAGGCTCTTTACTAAAGCGACTGAATAATGCAGCAATTAGTGCACCGGAGCTGCCAAGTCCATAGCCGGAAGGGATGTCAGATTCGAGGAACAAACCTTGTTTCAGGGCATTTTGCATAGCCTGCAAATCAAGATAATTTAAAATTTCCTGGTCATGGCTTTTTAGAAAATCATAGAACAATTGCAGCTGTTTGTTTGATTGGATGGCGATCTGACGCGTCTCAGCAGCATCATTGTCATCAGTAAAACGCAGCATTACCTTGTTTTTCCGGTAAGGAATTGTCAATGCATGGGAACCATACATAAGGCTGTACTCTCCAAGGAGCAATATCTTTCCGTAATGTGCTTCATCAGACATGCTCTTGATCTTTATGGTTAGAATTGTTTGGGTCCATTGCCCATCGAGTCATCAATCCATTTACCCTCCTTGCAGAAATCTTTCAGTTCATTTTGGACCAGTTCCCTGACCGCCTGCCTATCCTCTTCAAAGTGGATCAGGTGGATGTTGGGTCCTGCATCCAGGGTGAAACATAAGGGGATGTTGGTTGAAACCCGAAAGCGGCGGATAACGTCAATTGCGTGAATGGTGTTTGGTTTCATTAAGAGGTATCCCGGATTGGAGGACATCATTAGACTATGCAGGCTCAGCGCTTCATTTTCAACTATTTCGCAGAAAAGCTTTTTGTTGCCACCCGACAGGGCAAGCAATAGTTTTTTTAAGTTTCCATGTGCCTGTTGTTTTCGAACCTCACGAAAAGGGTGTTGATGCATCAGGGCATGCCCCTCTGAGCTGCTCACAGGTTTGGTGCCATCGTCGATGATCAGAATGGCATCTCTGAGCGTATAGAAGTCTGAGTGAACGCGTTCATTATCAAGGCGCACTGCATATTCATCAGAGGATTCATGAATGAATTCCGATTCTCCCCAGAGTACCATCCCGTCATAAAGCGAACGGCAAGCACTGCCACTGCCTAACCGGGAGACAAATGATGCTTTTTGTAAAAACTCCCGATTTTTTGTATTTGTACCAAGCTGCTTTGCCTCAATGCTACACAAGCAAAGCGCCAGCGCACTGAATGCTGCCGCCGAAGAGGCAATGCCGGCAGAATGGGGGAAAGTGCTCTCACTTGTGATTTTAAGGCGGGCATGCTTCAGGAAAAGGAAGTGGGTTTGAATTCCTGTCAAAAATGATTCGATTCTTCTGGCAAAACCTTCATTCTGCTGACCGTTTAACTCAAAACCGGTCAATTTAAAGCTGTATTCCGGTTTGATATCATAATCGATGCAAATACGAATGACACTCTCCTTGAGTACAAAACTCAAAGAGGGGTTCATCGGAATCTGACCGGGATATTTTCCCCAGTATTTCACCAGGGCAATGTTTGAAGGGCTTTCCCAGCACTGGCGTCCGCTTGCCTTGCCGGTATAAGCATTTTTATCTTGTTTGTCAGGGTTCATAGTTTCTGTCTTGAGTGTTAAAGCATCATTTCTCCGAAAGGGAAAATGACATGGTACCCTTTTTTGCGAAAATAAGAAATAATCTCGACTGGGGGAATATTGGCAGCAGCCAGCATGAAATCTCCTCCCCAGGCGCCGAGGGATTTTACCGCTCCCGGGAAATCATCAAAAAAACGTTGCTGAACCGGAACCATTCCAATATGGCTGGCGATAATCTCTTCGTGATTTTGCATCATCTTGATAAAAGCATCCAGATCATTTGAAATGGCCATTTGTTCCGAAAGTCTTGTTATTGATTCAATATCTGACTGGGGTATGTTTGCCGGGTCAAATTTTCTAATTTGTTGTGCACTATCCTGTTTTTGTCCGGAGTAAACAAAAAAGAGTTGGGATGTGAAAACAGGATCAAAAGTGATTAATTCCACCTCGGGTTTGCTTTCTTTCCCGAGATAACGATAAAGCAACGGTGAATTATTCAAGGCGCAGGCCACATCATAACCTGATCCTTTCGATACGCCAAACAGCAACCGGTATGGATCCACTTGGGCCCACCTGGCTACATTGGCGATGAGGGAGGAGCTGCTTCCCAGTCCCCATGACATATCGAAATCCACTTTACTAATGATGTCATATGTTGCTTCTTTATCAAGGAATTCAGGGTTTAGCTCTTTGGCTTTCAGCAGCAGGTTGCGAACGAAATCAGCGGCTCGCTGTTTGGCAGCATTCAATGCGCTTGGATATTGGAGATGCACTGCTGCACCGGAAAAAGTGATATTCAGCCATTCTCTCCCTTTTACCAAAGTGGTCCAGTTTACTTTTTGATACGCTGATTTGTGTTCAGCAACCGTGAGCGTTTGACCGTATTTAACGGGAATAGCAAGTGCTTTGGCTCCTGCAAGAACCAGGTACTCACCGCTGATCATCAATTTCCCGTTTGCCCGGAACTTCATCTGTTTATATTTTCGTAACTATATGTAATTCTGATCTTTGTGCTTTTTTTTAAGCTGCCCTTCAGGGCGCTTTGTTTCATTCTGCATACCCTTGCGGCTCCGAGTTTTTTCCATCGCAAGTCCTTCGAGTTTTCTTAATCGATAATTGACAATCGACAATCGATAATCATTCTTTTCGGATTGCTGCCAGATATTCCTGTACTGCCTGGTGCGACACTTTCTTATCCAGAAAATATTCTTGTGCTAACGCTGTTTCATCTTTTGAGGCTTTCAGTTGCAACAGGATGTTTGTCAGATGCATCCGCATGTGTCCGGCCTGGATTCCGGTTGTTGT
This sequence comes from Bacteroidales bacterium, assembly GCA_007132825.1. Classification (GTDB taxonomy): domain Bacteria; phylum Bacteroidota; class Bacteroidia; order Bacteroidales; family UBA7960; genus PUPG01. Next base: position 3,855 of record SLNX01000190.1, read on the forward strand.
AAGTGACTTCACTGCGGCAAAGTTGTTTGCCAGTCCGGCAGCTGCGGCAATCATCATTAATGTTTCCGCCGATGGGTTTCCAAGCATCTCCAGCGATCGTGCAGCCAGAGGATGCACGCCCGTAAGTCCGCCCACCGTTCCCAGGGCCATCGGCATGGTCAGGGAAAAGGTAAAACGTTCGTCTGTAATTTCCACATTGCTGAGCGACCGATATTTCCCTGAGCGTGAAGCATACGCGTGAGCACCAGCTTCTATGGCACGAAAATCGTTGCCTGTTGCCAGGATCACCGCATCCACGCCATTCATGATCCCTTTGTTATGGGTGGTAGCCCTGGATACATCATTTTCAGCAATTTGCACAGCTAAAGTAAATCTGCGGACAAAGTTTTCGA
>SLNX01000207.1 GCA_007132825.1 Bacteroidales bacterium
GGAACGCCTGCAGCCTGCATACCCAGTATTGATGCCAACGGTTTTAGCCCATACTGTTTAACAGCTTTCTCTGAGGCGATGATGAGTGCCGCAGCACCGTCATTCACACCGGATGCATTGGCAGCAGTCACCGTACCTTCAGGCCCGGTTACGGGATTAAGTGTTGCCAGCTTCTCCGGAGGGGTCAACCTTGGATGCTCATCCTGTTCAAAGATAATAGGTTCCCCTTTTCGTTGAGGAATCGCAACTGGGATCAATTCACTTTTAAACAAGCCATCTTGCTGAGCCTTTGCAGTCTTATGCTGACTTTTATAGGCGAACATATCCTGATCCTCACGACTAATGTTGTATTCTTTGACAAGATTCTCTGCTGTTTCTATCATAGAGTCAACACCGTATTGTTTGGCGAGCTTTTTGTTAACAAAGCGCCATCCGATGGTGGTATCATAGATCTCTGTTTTTCTTGAGAAAGCAATTTCCCCTTTTGCCATTACAAAAGGCGCGCGGGTCATGCTTTCCACACCCCCGGCAATGATGAGCTCCGCCTCTCCTGCCCGGATCATACGGGCTGCCGCTCCTATAGCTTCCATCCCTGATGCGCAAAGGCGATTTACTGTAACTCCCGGAACCTTGTCGGGTATGCCGGCCAGGAGCAATGCCATCCGGGCCACATTCCTGTTGTCTTCGCCAGCCTGATTGGCGCAACCCAGAATCACATCATCAATCGCTTCCGGTTCAATGCCAGGATTGCGCTCCATAAGCGCCCTGATGGGTATAGCAGCCAGATCGTCGGTCCGGACCGTTGCCAGCGAACCCCCAAATTTTCCAATCGGCGTACGAACAGCATCACAGATATAGACTTTCATGTTTAGTTGTTTAGTTGTTTAGTTGTTTAGTTGTTTAATGATTACCAATCATCCATTCAACAATGGTTTGATGTGGCGGAATCCGCTGAGCATGGCATCACTCAGGATGTCAATTTCCTTTTGGGTGATGGCGGTTGAAACAACGGATGTGCATGAATTTATGATCATGATCCGTTTTTCATACAAGTGCTCCAGAAAGACATTGATTGCCTTTTTCATATCAGGGTAATCGTAAGCGTCACGATAGGAAACGGGAGCTTTTTCCCTGAAGTGCACTTTAAACATTGATCCCCTTCCGGTGATGCACATGGGAATATCAGCAATTTTTCCGGCTTCCAGGACTTGATTTATGGCGATTTGTGTGGTTTGGTTGAGCTTTTCAACTGTTTTCCTGTCAAACATTTCCATTGCCACCTTCCCGGCGGTGAGGGAAATGGGATTGGCAGAAAAGGTACCCGATAATGGGAAGCGAAAACCTGCGTCACCCGGATCCAGAATGTTCATTACTTCGGCACATCCGCCGAAAGCGCCAATGGGAAAACCGCCTCCAATGATCTTTCCGAGTGAAGTAAGATCAGGCTTTACGGGGTAATCGGCCTGTGCTCCCTCGTAATTGACCCGAAAACAGATCACCTCATCATAGCATAACAGTGCATTGTTTGCACGCGTCCAGTCGTACATCGCCTGGATGAACTCCTGTGAGGCGGGTGCATTGCCAATCCGGTGCGGTACCGGGTCGATCAGGACGCAGGCCAGATCCTCCTTGTGCTTGTTGAGGATATTGATGCTTCGTTCAATATCATTGAAAGGGATGATCACTACATGATCGAGGACAGACTGAGGTGTTCCTTTGGCGTGCCTTACACTGCTGGGTGCGTCGATCTCGCCCCACGTGGCTGGAGAAGCGCTTTGGCTGACTTCAGCAAAATCGTAGCTGCCGTGGTACCCCCCTTCTGCCTTGGCAATTTTCGGCTTGCCGGTGTAGGCGCGTGCAGCCTTGATCATGGCCATCACAGCTTCGGTGCCGGAGTTTACAAAACGCAGCTTGTCAAAGCTCGGGATGCGATCGCATAGCAGGCGGGCGTAATCAATTTCAACCTCTGTGCCAACAGTGTAGGCTGTGCCTCTGTGAAGTTGTTGGGTAACGGCATCAATGATGGCCGGATGGGCGTGTCCGTGGATCAATGATGCGATGTTGTTCGCAAAGTCAACGCGCTCCACACCATTGATATCGGTAACATAGCAGCCCGATGCCCTTGAAACATAATGCGCATGGGGCTGGCGGTACAACACGTTTCGGCTTACACCACCCGGCATGTATTTTTTTGCTTCATCATACAGGCCTTGTTCGGTTTTCTGGCCAATGGCCAGATCTTTATCCTGAATCGACATATAAAAACAGATTAGAAAAATGAAAATTTAATATTGGTTTAGAGAAGCTTCAGTCTTGCTTTGTAGCGTCTCAAAATCGACTCCCGGTGCCATCTCCTTCACAAACAACCCATTCTTCGTCACATCGATGATGGCCAGATCGGTGTAGATCCGGTCAACCACCCCTTTACCGGTAAGAGGGTAGGAGCACTCTCTGACGATTTTTGGCTTACCATCCTTGGTTGTGTGTTTGGTGATGATGATCACATGCTTCACACCCTGAACCAGGTCCATGGCGCCGCCCACAGCAGGAATTGCCTTTGGTTCTCCGGTTGACCAATTGGCCAGATCCCCATATTCAGATATTTGAAAAGCACCAAGAACGCATATGTCGATATGCCCGCCACGGATCATGGCAAAACTGTCGGCGTGATGAAAAAATGCGGCACCTTTGTTTGCCGTTACCGGTTTTTTGCCGGCATTGATCATTTCGTCATCCTCCTCACCTTCAGCGGGAGAAGGACCGATGCCAAGCAGACCATTTTCGGTATGAAATACCACTTCACGGTTTTCGGGGATATAGTTGGCCACCAGCTCAGGCATCCCAATGCCAAGGTTTACATACGAGCCATCAGGAATGTCACGGGCGATATTCTGTGCCATCTCTTCACGGCTCCATCCTTTCTTTATGACTACCTCCATGGATACCTCCTCTCTTCTTTGATTAATTGATTTTCACTTAAAGGATCTGCTATTTCAACAACCTTACTGACAAAAATACCCGGAGTAACAACAATTTCGGGATCAATCATTCCCAGGTCAACAACCTCCTTCGCTTGCACGATGGTTGCTTTTGCCCCCATGCACATGATGGGACCAAAGTTGCGGGCCGTTTTATTGAATAGCAGGTTGCCGTGCCTGTCGGCCGTTTTGCACTTTACCAGTGAAAAGTCTGCCTTTAAACCATACTCAAGCACGTAGGGCTTTCCATCTATTTCCCTGGTCTCTTTCCCTTCAGCCAGCGGTGTATTCACAGAGGTCGGAGTGTAGAAGGCCGGAATGCCGGAACCACCGGCCCGGATCCGCTCTGCCAGGGTTCCCTGCGGTACAAGCTCCAGCTCAATTTCTCCATTCTTATATAATTCAGGAAAAACAATCGAGTGGGCCGTGCGGGGAAATGAACAGATCATTTTCCTGACCTGCCGGTTTTCTATGAGCGCAGCCAGACCAACATGGCCGTTACCGGTATTATTACTTACAATCGTAAGGTCTTTGGCCCCCTGATCGATCAGTGCGTGAATCAATTCTATGGGGCTGCCCGCTTCGCCAAAGCCGCTGATCATTACAATGGCTCCGTCAAATACGTCAGCAACAGCTTCCGATGCTGTTTTTACAACTTTGTTTATCATGTCTGTATGGATTTCAGCTTATTTCTGTCTTCCGCTCTCAATCGACTCGTGGAGCTTCCTTTCTATTTCCTCCAGCTCATCTTCAAAGAAATGCTTATCGGTACCGTATGGCTTGAGGTTTGCAATGGTATTTTCCTCCTCATCATACTTTGCCAGGTACACCTTGTCCATCCATTCCATGTTCCGGGCCTCATTGAATTTGAGTGCAAAAAGTTTTTCTCCGTGCAATTCCATTGTACCCAGCAGCGATATCTTGCCCGCTGAAGAGGTCATGGTAATGTAACGGGAGGGCCGGTTGATGGAGGGCAGGCTTCTGTATACCTTGCTGAATACTTTGTCAATTTCTGCCAGTGGCTGCGTGAAGTAATGGTGCTCACCGGTCGGACGTGCACAATACATGGAGTGGAAGCCCACACCGAGCATTGCAAGCAAATTGCCCAGGTCGATCCAGTTTTGTGCCGAGCGATCCACATTGATCTTTCCATCATCATCCTGGAACAGGCTGATGTGATTCATGATGGGGCTCTGGCTTTTGATGGTTGCACCATGGGCCTTCAGTCTGCGGATTGCAGCAATGGTGCTGGGGTTCATCAAC
>SLNX01000106.1 GCA_007132825.1 Bacteroidales bacterium
ATGAAGTTTGCTTTGCCACCATCGGGGATGCAAGTACAAGTGAGGGACATTTTTTTGAGACCCTGAATGCTGCAGCGGTACTTAAAGTTCCGCTGGCTGTATCCGTTTGGGACGATGGCTACGGAATCAGCGTTCCAATTGAACATCAAACTGCGAAAAGTAGCATTTCGGAGGCGCTGAAGGGCTTTGAGAAAGGAAAAAATGACCATACCGGTATCCGGATATTTAAAGCAAAGGCCTGGGATTACGAGGGGCTGATGGAAACATACCGAAAAGGGGTTGAAGTTTGCCGTAAAGAACACATCCCCGTGCTTTTTCACATAACCGAAGTAACACAACCCCAAGGACATTCCACCAGTGGATCGCACGAGCGGTACAAGCCGAAGGAGCGACTGGAATGGGAGAAAGAGTTTGATTGTATTCTGAAGATGAAGCAGTGGATCCTGAAAGGGGGCATTGCAAGTGAAGAAGAGCTCTCCGACATCGAGCAAAAGGCTGTTCAGCGGGTAAAAGAAGCACGCCGGAACGCATGGAACAACTTCCAGAAACCCATATTAAGGAAACGGGACGACTTCATCAAAAAAGTGAACATTTCCACCTGCAGGTGTCTGAAAGTGGATAAGATTGACAAGCTGTTACAGGAGCTTGCGCGTATTGGCGAACCCACCCGGAGAGACATCATCTCAACAGGAAAAAAAATACTGAGGCTGATCTGTAACACCTGCACACCTCAGGAAAGTACGCTGAAAAAGATTGTCACAAAGTGGCTGAATGATGAATTTGCCGACAATCAGCTGCGTTACTCTTCACATTTATACAGCCAGTCGAAACAGTCGCCGTTTAAAATCAAGGAGGTCCCTGTCGTTTATGAAAATGATGCACCCATGGTCAATGGGCGTGAGATTCTGGTGGCAAATTATGATCATATTTTCTCAAAATATCCTGAAGCTTTGATCTTTGGGGAGGATGTAGGCCATATTGGCGGTGTAAATCAAACCCTTGAGGGGATGCAAAAGAAATATGGGGATCTGCGGATCAGCGACACCGGAATCCGTGAGGCGACCATCATCGGACAGGGATTGGGAATGGCGATGCGCGGACTCAGACCGATTGCGGAGATACAGTATTTCGACTATTTGCTTTACGGGCTCCAGGTGGTCAGCGATGACCTTGCCACATTGCACTACCGAACTGCAGGCGGACAAAAGGCACCGCTGATCATCAGCACGCGGGGCCACCGTCTGGAGGGAATATGGCATTCGGGCAGTCCGCTCAGCATGGTGATCAACTCCATTCGCGGTGTGCACGTATTGGTTCCGCGCAACATGACACAGGCAGCCGGATTTTACAACACGATGATGCTATCTGACGACCCGGCCCTGATCATTGAACCGCTCAATGGCTACCGTTTGAAGGAAAAAATGCCGGCAAATATTGGTGAGTTTACTGTTCCTCTCGGAAAACCGGAGGTCATGACAGAGGGAACGGACGTAACGCTGGTAACTTATGGATCTTGTGTTCGCATTGCGCAAGACGCGGTTGAACAGCTCCGTGGATTTAATGTATCGGTTGAGCTGATAGACGTGCAGACGCTCCTGCCGTTTGATTTGGAACACGTGATCGTGAAGTCGTTGGAGAAGACAAACAAGATTGTTTTCTTTGATGAAGATGTTCCGGGAGGTGCTACGGCATTCATGATGCAAAAGGTGCTTGAAGAGCAGGGTGGTTACCGTTATCTTGATGCCGAACCCGCTACCGTGACGGCAAAGGATCACCGGGCCGCATACAGTACCGACGGCGATTACTTCTCAAATCCAAATGCTGAAGACGTTTTTGAGAAGATTTACAGCATGATGAATGAATACAATCCGGGAGCCTACCCGGTGATATTTTGACCTCAAAATCCACAACAGGCAACTATCCTGCCTGGGTTAATAGTTCTCTGCAAGCTCTTCGAACCACGCTTGCGGATGACGGCAGGCAGGGCAGTTTTTCAGTGCTTTTTCCCCTTCATAAATGTATCCGCACTTGATGCAAAACCATTTGGTTTTTTCGGGACGTTCAAATACCGTACCCTCCTTTACACGCTCAAGCAGCTTCAGGTAGCGCTCTTCGTGGTGTTTTTCCACCTGGGCAACAAGCTTAAAAGAGGTGGCCACTTTTTTGAATCCCTCCTCCTCTGCAATACGCGCAAATTCAGGATAAAGCTCAACCCATTCTTCATTTTCACCTTTTGCGGCCGACACCAGATTCTCTGCTGTTGTCCCAACTTTCCCGGCCGGATAAGCAGCCGTAATCTCCACTTTGCCTCCTTCCAGGTACTCATAAAAAGTCTTGGCGTGAATTCTTTCGTGATCAGCCGTTTGTCTGAAAATGTGAGCGATCTGCTCATAGCCCTCCTCGCTGGCCACCTTGGCATACATTTCGTAGCGGCGTGCAGCCTGCGACTCGCCGGCAAATGCCTTTAAAAGGTTTTGCTCTGTTTTGGTCCCCTTAATGCTTTTGTCTGTCATGGGTTTGTTTTTTTTATTGATGATGAAATTGTCGGTAATTGCTTTCGTCCTCTAATTCATCAAAAATATGCATAACACAGTTAACAAACACAACGCTTCCTTAATTTATAAGCAGATTAAATAAGCAAAGAGAACTCACCGGTTAAAGTCAGCATTTAAACACGCTTTTTGAAAACGAGGACATCCTGAAAGCTCATGCAGGTGCTTTCCGGCCTGCCGGCCCACCATCCCGGATGAAACTGGTTAATTGAAAGCCCGGCTTTTTTGGCCATATCCTCAACAACATTGTACCGGTAGGCAATATTTGCATCCCTTACCTTTGGATCATGAAGAAAATAATGCTCGAAACGATATGGGAAGAATGGCTTTTTTGATTTATCCAGATAAGATTCTGTATCCTCATTAATGATAAAAAAAGTTGCAAAACAATAGCCTTCAGGTTTTAGCACACGGCTGATCTCAAGGATATAGTTTCTAACATCTTCAAGCTGCATATGGGTAAAAACGGAGGTAAGGACAACGCGGTCAAAACAGCTGTCGGGGTAGGGAAATTGAAACAGATCCGCTGTATTCTCTGTTTCCAGATTATAAAGGTCGTTTTTTAAAGAGATGTGCTTAAAGGAAAAACCCGGGAAATCCCGGTATGCTTCCCTGCACCAGTTTATCCCCTCCTCCACCACATCAAATCCTTCATAAGATCCTTTCTCATTGAGAAATTTGGTCAGGGGCCTTGCCAGGCGGCCAATGCCGCAGCCAATATCCAGGATTTGATGATTGGGTAGAAGCTCACAGGTTTCGATAAGGTTTTGCAAAAGAGAATCGCCTGTGGCAGCAAAATCACCTTGTCCGATAAATATTTTTCCTTTGGGAGGAACAAGTGGCGGACGGCGCTTTAAAAGGGTGTCAAACATATCTTTGGGCAGGTAAAACAACCTTCTTGCTTGCCGTCGTTGCCTGGGCCCCAGCGAATAATAGATTTTCCGTAAAAGATTCATGATGTGAAACCTGTTATTGGTTTTGAGAGTCCTTTCCAAGGAAAGGGGTCAGACCTTTCTGGATAATCTTTCAAGGATCCCTGCGCCCTGTCTGAATAGGGTTTGTTTCCTGTCGGGGCCCAGTGATATAATATCAATTGTAAGCCCAACATATTCCTCAATCATACTGATGTAATTCAAAAGCTCTTCGGGAAGCTGTTCAAATGTGTCAATCTGATCCAGATCAACCTTCCATCCATTTATTTCGTCATAAATGGGTTCAACGTTTTTCATGTCACAGGCGGGAGGCAAAATTCCTGTCGGTTTTCCATCTACTTCGTAAGAGGTACAAACCTGGATCTTCTCCATATAATTCAGCACATCTGCTTTTGTCATAATGAGACGGGTTACACCGTTGATCATGACAGCATATTTGAGCGCAGGCAGATCAAGCCAACCGCAACGGCGAGGCCTTCCGGTAGTGGAACCATACTCGTGTCCCTCCTTTCGTATGCGTTCACCAGATTCATCGAGCAGTTCTGTTGGGAAAGGGCCGCTACCAACACGGGTACAATAGGCTTTGAATACACCAAATACTTCACCGATCCGGGATGGAGCGAGTCCAAGCCCCACACAGGCGCCAGCTGCAATGGTGCTGGATGATGTAACGAATGGATAGGAACCAAAATCGATGTCGAGCAGTGTTCCCTGTGCGCCTTCTGCCA
>SLNX01000197.1 GCA_007132825.1 Bacteroidales bacterium
GGAAGATTGTCTTTAGCCTGGAGCCAGGGAACAGAAGGAGGCACAAAAGGACCGAAATTAGCACCTGATAAAACGGCGGAAAAGATATCAATTATGGCAGCCATGCAATACCCTTTGTGACTGCCAAACTTGCGGCTGCTGCCTAGTGGAAGTATTGCTCCACCCTCTTTAAGTATACCGGGGTCGGTGGTTGCTAACCCCTGCGAATCCTGCAAGAAACCCGCTTCAATTGTTAAGTTGTTTTTATGTAACAGGTCAACCTTGCCCCGGGCAATTGCAGCTGTCGCAAAATCGGCAACAACCGGTGGCTCTTCATTTGCAGGAATCGCAACAGCCAAAGGGTTGGTACCCATCATGCCGATCCTGGAAAATGTGGGCGCTACCAGAGGGTTGGCATTGGTCATGCATATACCGATCATTTGATGTTGCAGAGCCATCATGGCATAGTAACCTGCAATGCCAAAGTGATTGCTGTTCTGAACCGCCGCCCATCCGGTTCCAGCCTTTTCAGCTTTTTCAATAGCAAGTTGCATTGCGTGACGCGAGACAACGGGTCCAAGTCCGTTGTCTCCATCAAGTGTAACTGTAGATGGGCCTTTATGGATTACTGAAGGTTGTGCATCCGGTTTGATTCTCCCATTGCGAAGCATAGAGATGTAATCATGCAGGCGAAGCAACCCATGCGATGGAATGCCGCGCAGTTCAGCAGCAATCAATACGTCAGCTACAACACAGGAAGCAGCCTGTGAAACACCGCATTTACCAAATAGTTCGGTAATAATGCTTTTAAGTTTATCAGCTTTGTGCATTTTTGGCTCAAAAATAACAACGAATCTGCAAAAAAATAAAATAATACACCAGAAATTGATAAGAATTATCCCATTGTGTTGCATAGTTCTAAAAAAAATTGAATATTTGCATGCGCTTAAGGTAGAAAAAAGAGCATTGTTGCTTATTTACTTTATTATTTTATCAACTCTTGTTCTGGAATTAATTATAACTTTGCATATTCATTAAAAAATCATCAATCATAAACATATGAAAACAGTTATTCAGATTGTTTTAGCCATCGTAATTATCGTATTGGGCTATTTTGTGTATGACAGCATCATGGAACCTGTCAGATTCAGGCAAGAGGTGCAGGTTCGGGAAGCTGAAATCATCCAGAGACTTAAGGACATCAGGGAGGTTCAAAGATCTCACAGATCTCGCTATCAAAGATTTACCGCTGATCTCGATTCGTTGGTGATGTTCTTTAATGTCGACTCGCTGCCTTTGATCCGTGCAATCGGGCATGTACCTGATACATTAACTGAGGCTGAAGCGGTTAGAATGGGAATCGTTGAACGCGATACCCTATGGATTGCTGCCAGGGATAGCCTGCTTCGCAATGTAAGGTACCCGGTTGAACAGCTTCCATATGTCCCATACGGACAGGGAGCCCGTTTTGAAATGAACTCAGGCTTTATAGAAAGAGGGTTGGTAAAATTGCCCGTTTTTGAAGCCTCCGTTCAGGCTCATGTATATATGGGCGATCTGGATAACTGGCGCGTGTATTATACCCGTGAAGACCTGAGGGTTGGCTCAATGCAGGAAGCCGTTCTTGATGGCAACTGGGAGTAAAACATGAATTGAAATGTCCGGCTCTTTTCGGAATATCATACGTATTGGCGATACGTCCGGTCACGAGCCTCCGGGAAAGAAAATATTATCCATTGGGCTCAGGCCCGATGGATTTGTTTTTGCCACACTCGAAACTCCGGATCTCAGATATACCACCCTTGAGGACTATGAATACACCCCAGGTCATTCTGGAGAAGATTATTTGCAAAATCTTGCAAACTTTACCCATGACCATGCTGTCTTTAGCACACCCTATGAAAAAGTAAATATCTCCCTCTTTACGCCCAACCTGCTTTTAATACCTGCTGAGCTTTACCAGGAGAACCACAAAGAATTGTTGTGTAAGTTTTGTTCAGTTAATCCGGAAAACCATACAGTTCGTGCAGAAAAACTCAACACGCTAAATGCTTTTGGCGTATATCTGATTCCCGATGATTTAAAAAACTTCTTTGATAACAGATTTGAAAGCTACCGGTTATGGCATCAGGGTACTGCATTGATAGAAAGCATTCTTGCCGACAAACAACTCGAAAACCGGCAAATGGATGTGGTTCTTCATGTTAAAAGATCGTTTTTTGAGATTGTTTTACTGGAAAATAAAAGGGTAATCCTGTATCAGTCTTTTGATTATTTGGTTTTTGACGACCTGCTTTACTATCTTTTCTATGTTTTGGAACAATTTGAACGGGATGCAGCTAAACAAAAGCTGTTGCTGATTGGTGAGATCGGACTGGATTGCGATTCTTTCCAAATACTATCCAGTCTTTTTTACCAGGTATCTTTCCCTGAAAGGAACAACGTATGCCGTTATGCAGAACCGTTTGACCAGATCCCAGGACATTATTACTACAACCTCATAAATTTGGTCACATGCGGATAATTGGCGGTCGACTCAGTCGCAGACATATCAACCCACCTTCAGGACTTCCGGTAAGGCCAACCACAGACAAAGCAAAAGAGGCCCTTTTTAACATCCTGAATAACCATATCGACTTTGAGGCTGTTCGTGTACTCGACCTTTTTGCTGGAACAGGAAGCATTGCATATGAATTTGCTTCACGTAACGCAATCGAAGTTGTTGCAATAGATAACAATGCGAGATGTGTTCGCTTTATCAAGGATGTTAAAGAAAAACTTGAAATGGATAACCTTAGTGTAATAAAAGCCGATGCGTTGCGGTTTCTGAGAAACAAAATGACCTCTTACGACATTATATTCTGCGATCCACCTTACGATATGAAGGGCATTGAAGATATCCCCGATATGGTTTTTAAAAATAACCTTTTACTCCCCGAAGGGTTCCTGATCGTTGAACACTCAGATCATGTTCAATTGGATGATCACCCGGCCTTTGTATTTAAAAGGAATTACAGCAAAGTCCATTTCAGCTTTTTTAATGCATCTGAATGATCATCTGTTTTTTTTATCTTTACATCCAGAAAACTACTGACATTCAAATTTATATGGTTTATGAAAAAAATTGCTCTTTTTCCCGGTTCTTTTGATCCGATAACAAAAGGCCATGAATCCATCATCTTACGCGCATTGCCTTTGTTTGACAAAATTATTATTGCCATAGGGGTAAATGAACAAAAGAAAAGCTTTTTTCCACTGGAAAACAGAAAAAAGTGGATAAGGCTGGTTTTTGAAAAATATGATCAGATTGATGTGATCACCTATGAAGGACTTACGGTTGATCTCTGTAAAAAACTGAATGTGACATATATCCTCAGAGGCCTGAGAACTTCTGCCGATTTTGAGTTTGAGCGCAGCATCGGTCAAATGAATAAAAAAATGCTTCCCGAGCTGGAAACTGTTTTTCTTCTGACAACACCTGAATACACAGCACTAAACTCCAATATCGTTCGTGAGATCATCCGACATGGTGGCGATGTTTCCGACTTTATCCCCAATGGTTTCGATATTAATGAAGGTTTAAACTCTAAACTCTAAACTCTAAACTCTAAACTCTAAACTCTAAACCTTCAACCCTCAACCCCAAACAATACACCAATCGTACCAATCGTTACATTTATAAATGCTAACGAATGCTTAAACAACATAATATCTTATTGCTATTAGTTCTAATGTATCTGCATGCTTATGGTAGCGGAGAAGTTACCATCTCCGGATATTTCCCGGGAGCTGGGGGAGAAATCGTACACCTTATGACATATGAGGACCTTGTAAGCAGGCAGGAATTGCGCTTGTCATCCGCAAAAATTGATGTTGATGGAAATTTTGAACTCACCGCAACACTTAACGAAAGCCGGTTGCTTTTTTTGCGCGTTTTTAATGGAAAGAATTATCTGCATACCGCTCCCGGAGAATCGTATCTGGTTGAATATGAAAAACTGGTGATTAATAATCCAGAGCTTGATGAAGGCAGACTATTTCGTCAAAGATCTTTTAATATAACAACCTACGGCAATAACAATCAGGAGTATAACCTGCATGGTCTTATAATGCAAATGGATGACATGGTGGCCACTTATCTCGAAGAGCAGGTCGCCGGCAGGGTCAGAGCCAACCACAGGGCTTCACTGGAACAGTTTGCCCGGCAGGTTGATGACGCTTTTGTTGATGGTTCTCAGACTTTCTTTGATGATTATGTAACTTATTATCTGGCCTACCTGAAAAGATCGCTGAATGTCAGGGGATTTCATGCACTTTTTCATCATTATGTCAATGATCGGCCAATCCTGACGAATCATCCCCTATACATGGACTTTTTCAGAAGTATGTTTGACAATTATATCTTTACCGGCAGCAGAAGCATCAGAATGAACGAACTTGAAGCAGCAGTGAACAAATACGCAGACTTTGATTTACTAATGGTTCTGCTTTCCGAAGATGAGTTGCTGAAGAATGAAGATTTGCGGGAACTTGTTTTACTTATATCCCTCGACAGAATGTTTTCCATGCCAGATTTTTTCAATTCCCGGCTCAGGGAAGTCCTTGAGGAGGCTGCAAAGAAATGTAAGAATACTGAACATCGCAAAATTGCCGAAAACATAATAAGGAAGCATAGCCGGGGTTTTCATGAAGGCGCTATTGTCAGCCATTTTCAGCTGAACGACTATGCAGGAAATGTATATGATCTGCAGGATTTTCATGACAGTTTTGTATACCTGTTTTTTTGGGCAGGCTGGTGTCCGCTTTCCATGGGAAGCATTCAGGTCATGCAGGAGTTTGCTGAAGAATTAAATGGAAAATTGGAGGTTGTTGGTGTGCTGGTAGATCGTGACCGGGAAAATGTAAAGCATCTGCTGGTTGATGAGGGGTTGCCGTTTCCATTGTTGTATTTTGATGGAGATTATGAGTTGCTTGGGAATTTTGGAATTGCAACAGTACCCTTTTATATGCTGATCGGCCCGGGTGGACGAATTATAGCCCATCCTTTTTTGCCACCCCATTGGGGTGCCCGGGAAGCACTGCATGATTTCCTTGGTGAATAATCGCTTATTTATTAAAGCTTTGGTTAATGGCGAGTCCCAAAAGGTTTCTGATATTTCCGTAAGTATTCTCAATTATGTCATCAATATTATCAGGATCACGCCATTCAACCTTTGTGATCCCTTCGGTAGTCTGAGGAACCGGTAATGTATTACTTGATGTCATCATCAGATACCAATGGGTTTTTTTCAGTATCCAGTCGGTTTTCTTGTCCGGATAAATATGATAGGATATGGGGAGTTTCTGTATGATTTGAACAGTTGTAATTCCACATTCCTCCTGTACCTCTCTGATTGCTGCCTGTTCTCCTTGCTCATTTGACTCAATTACCCCCTTGGGAAGATCCCACCGGCCGTTTCGAAAAATAAACAAAAATTGTCCTGATCGGTTTACGACAAGACCGCCGGCAGCTTCAACGGGAATGAAAAAAGTCATAAAATGCCGGAAGTTCAACTCCGGTTGTAAACTTTCATAAACCAGTTTTTTTTCACTGCTGTGCAGAAAGGCTGTGACATCCTGCCATTCGGGCTTTTTTGTTAACAGCATATGTGCGCCATTATTTTCATCTGTCTTTGGATAGACAAACTCAATGAACCTGTTGTCAAAATAAACGGTTATATTATTATTACTCATTTGCTCTGAATTTTATTAGCTTTGTGTGCTTTTTTCAGCATAAAAACAAGAGCATGAAAAATAATGATCCGTATGCCCTGGAGATTGCAGAAAAACTACTGCAAATTAACGCAATAAAACTGAATGTGAGTAATCCGTTTACCTGGGCCTCGGGTTTGCGTGCACCCATCTATTGCGACAACCGGCGTATTTTGTCTTTTCCCGAAGTGCGCAGCTGGGTTGCTGATCGCTTTGTGGATTTGATACGGAAGAACTATCCTGATGTAGAGCTTATTGCCGGCGTGGCTACCGGAGCTATTGCCATTGGTGTATTGGTGGCAGAACGGATGGACCTGCCTTTTGTATACGTAAGGAGTAAACCCAAGTCGCACGGGTTGACATCTCAGGTAGAGGGCTATACTCCATCCGGGAAAAAGACAGTAATTATTGAAGACCTGGTTTCCACAGCAAAAAGCAGTCTTCAGGCATATCATGCACTTATGGGAAAGGAGCTCATGATTCTCGGAATGGTTTCAATTTTTACTTATGATCTCAATATCGCTGCAAAAAACCTTGAGAACGCAGGATGTAAATTGGCCTCATTGAGTAATTACAATGCTTTACTCGAAACAGCCATCAATAATAAAATCATCAGTGATGAGGATCTGCTTGAACTAAAAAAATGGCGCAAAGATCCTGAAAGCTGGTACTAGTAAATATTTCGGTACACAGGTCAAGCCCTGTGTGTACGATAGGAATAATCTTAATCTCAACCTTAACCTTAACCTTAATCTTAACCTCAACCTCAACCTCAACCTTAACAATGGCAAAATTTGAAAGCGATTACATTACGTTGAATACAGATTGTAAAACGGTGTTTGATTTCCTGGGAGATTTCAGAAACTTTGAGGAACTCCTCCCTTCGCAAGTGAAGAACTGGAGGGCAGATGAGGGGTCTTGTTCTTTTACCATTGAAGGGATGGCAGATCTTTCTATGCGCATCGACGGAAAGTATCCTTACAATAATATCCACATCGTTTCCGATGGCAATACACCGGTTTCATTTAAACTCGATTATTTCTTAAGAAAAAAAGATGAAAACACCTGTCAGTGCTCCATTGTGTTCGATGCGGATTTAAACCCTTTCCAAAAAATGGTTGCCTCCAATGCATTGCAAAACTTTGTAAATATGCTTGGCGATAAACTGCGTGAGAGGTATGCCTGAAAATGATATAATCCTTATAAAACAAATTCAATCTCCTTCATTCCAAATTCGGCAATGGTGTTGTTGTGAATAAGGATAAGTTTGCCGTGTTCGTTTACACCGGCTATACTTGCCGAGAAGTTTTTATTCCCTTTCCTGAAGTTCAAGGTTTTGCCATAACCCAGCAAATGCTTCAGGTACAGACTGTCGATGCTTTGATTGTGGCCCATACTTAGCCTGCCATAGAAATAACCGATCCGGTCTGTTAATACCTCCAGGCATTTTTTGATTTCATGCTCTTTACCGGTCACAGATGCAAGTGAGACAGGGTTCGGGATCTCTTTAGGAAAAATAAGTTGATTGATATTAATGCCAATACCCGCAACGCAAATATCATATGTTTTACCCTGAATGCGGTTTTCGATCAATGTGCCGGCAATTTTTCCGGTTTCAAAGTAGATGTCATTTGGCCATTTGATCCAAAAGTTGTGATTTGGCGCAAAATGTTTGAGTGTCTCACAGATGGATAAAGCGATGCACTTGTTTAGTGTGAACTGTTTGCCTGGTTCAAGAAAGTTGGGCCTCAGCAGAAGGGAGCAGGTAAGGTTTTTCCCCGCTTCACTGTGCCAGGATGTTCCTGCCATCCCCCTGCCGGCAAATTGGTTATTGGTCCACAATATTGTTCCTTCCGGCAGGTCAGGGCTTAATTCAATCATTCGCCACATCTCCCTGTTGGTCGAATCGGTTTCTTCTCTGAAAATCGGATGTTTTATGGAAACCGGCATCGTCTTGTTTTTTCGCGAAGTTATGATATTTTGCTATATTTATCCCCTTAATGGTTTACCACAGGCAGGCAATTGGTTAAAGTGTCCCGGAATCGGTAAAAATGATTAATTTTGCACTGAAAATTAACACAAACCAAAAGGTAGCGAATGACCGAAAAAACAAAGGAAACAGAACCCTCACTCTTGCTTCTCGAGGCAGTAAAAAAGGGAATGTTGGATAAAAAGGCCCAGGAGATATTAAGTCTTAACCTCGGAAAAATTAATTCCACAGTATGTGATTTTTTTGTTATTTGTCACGGTACTTCAAGTACCCATGTCAGCGCGATTGCTGAATCGGTTGAGGAAGCGGTTCGGTACCAATGTGGTCTCAAACCTGCCAGGCGCGAAGGGTTTGTGAATGGAGAATGGCTTTTGATTGATTACCTGGATGTGGTTGTTCACGTTTTCCAGGAACCTGTTCGGCGGTATTATCAGTTGGAGGAGCTTTGGGCTGACGTACCTGCAGAAAAAGTAAAAGATATTTGACAGACGTAAGGATATTTTGATTGTTGTTTTAATATGAAAGATTTAAAAAATAAGCAGGGTTGGCTTTTGAATGCATCCGGACAGGATCAGTCAGAACAGGATAAGCACAAACCCCATATACCACCCAAACCTCAGGATAAGACCAAGGGCAATCAAAAGGGTGGCAAAAAGCCTGGTTTCAGTTTTTACTGGATTTATGCCATTCTTGCGCTAATTTTCATTGGTTTGCAATTTTTTAACTGGGGCGGATCCGCTGTTGAAATATCCCAGATGCGCTTCGAAAATGAGATGCTGGTGTGGTCGGAAGAGGAGGGAACCGATATTAAAAAGATCAAAATCATCAACCAGGAGCTTGTTGAAGTATATATTAAAGAGGATAGGTTGTATAAAGAAAAGTATGAAGATGCGGCAACAGGTCGTGGCTTTGGTGATGTACCAAGACCACATTATGTTTTCCAGATTGCTTCAGTAGAAAATTTTGACAATCACCTCAGGCAGGTACAATCGGAGTGGCCCAGAGAAGATCGTTTTCCGATCTACCCGGAAACGCGAAGGAGCTGGGGTACTGACGTTTTGAGCTGGCTTTTGCCAATTGGTTTGCTCATTGCTTTCTGGATATTCATCATGCGACGGATGGCAGCTGGTGGCGGGCCCGGTGGGCAGATCTTCAATATCGGGAAGTCTAAGGCAACACTTTTCGATAAAGATACCCATGTAAATATCGACTTCAAGGATGTGGCTGGTCTGGAAGAGGCCAAGGTGGAGCTAATGGAGATCGTTGACTTTCTGAAAAACCCCAAAAAATATACCGACCTGGGAGGTAAAATTCCGAAGGGGGCTTTATTGATAGGCCCACCCGGAACAGGTAAAACCTTGCTTGCAAAGGCGGTAGCCGGACAGGCACAGGTGCCATTCTTCTCTTTGAGTGGTTCCGATTTTGTTGAAATGTTTGTTGGGGTAGGTGCCTCCAGGGTGCGAGACCTTTTTAAACAAGCAAAAGAAAAAGCTCCATGTATCATTTTTATTGATGAGATTGATGCCATTGGCCGCGCCAGAGGAAAAAATCCAGTTACCGGTTCGAATGATGAAAGGGAGAATACGCTGAACCAGCTCCTTACAGAGATGGATGGTTTTGGCACCAACGTCGGAGTGATTATCCTCGCTGCCACTAACAGGGCAGATGTTCTCGACAGGGCTTTGCTCCGTGCAGGGAGGTTTGACCGGCAGATCCACGTCGAAATGCCTGATTTGACCGAGCGTGAATCGATCTTTAATGTTCACATGAAGCCGCTGAAAATGGCCAAGGATGTCGAAGCTGATTTCCTCGCTAAGCAAACCCCCGGCTTTTCAGGTGCCGATATCGCCAACGTTTGCAATGAGGCCGCACTCATTGCAGCCCGCCGCAACCGGAATGAAGTTAGCAAAAAAGACTTCATGGATGCCATCGACAGAATTGTTGGTGGACTCGAAAAGCGCAATAAGATCATTTCACCCATGGAGAAAAAGGTGATCGCCTATCATGAGGCGGGACACGCCGCTGTAAGCTGGATGCTTGAACACGCACATCCCCTCGTCAAGGTAACAATAGTTCCAAGAGGAAAAGCGCTCGGTGCAGCCTGGTATTTGCCGGAAGAAAGGCAAATCTCCACTTTTGACCAGATGTTTGATGAAATCACAAGCACACTGGGGGGCAGGGCCGCCGAAGACCTGATTTTTGGAAAAATTTCTACCGGCGCCCTCAATGACCTTGAGAAAATTACCAAACAGGCTTATGCGATGGTTGCCTATTTCGGACTTAATAAAAAAATTGGCAACATCAGTTATTATGATTCCAGCGGACAAAGTGAGTATTCTTTCACCAAACCCTATTCAGACAAAACAGCACAGCGGATTGATGAAGAGGTGCGCAACCTGGTGGAGCAAGCCTACCAACGTGCAGTGGAAGTGCTCGGAGAAAACAGGGAAAACCTGGTGAAGCTCGCAGAACTCTTGCTTGAAAAAGAGGTGATATTTCGCGAAGACCTTGAAAATATCTTCGGAGAACGGCCATTCCCTGATCCGGAAAACAAGAAAGAAAAGGAGTTTCAGATTGGGTCTAATCCCTTAAGCCAGGAGAAGGGAGGCGGAGAGCTGGGAACTGAGAGCTGAGAGCTGAGAACTGAGAGCTGAGAGCTGAGAGCTGAGAACTGAGAGCTGAGAACTGAGAACTGAGAGCTGAGAGCTGAATTAAAATTTACAGATGAAACGCCCATGACAGGATTTTTTGACACACAGGGGGATGATTATGCAAAACCGGGGTTAGAATCTAACATCCAACCTCCAACCTCTAACATCAATTCCTGGTCTTAGGCAAACTTTTAAAATAAAGATTACCAAACACTTAAGAAATTATAAACAGATGAAGGAAACCACATCGAAAGAAAAGGTTTTGAAAAACATCAGGGATGCTCTGGTAGACCGGATGCCTGCACCCTTTGTTGATGTCGATGTGGAAAGCAATATTTATAACACTACAGGAGAAGACTTTTTGGAGGAGTCTTTCGCAAAAGCTTTTATTCAGGCCAACGGTAAATTTGTTTTTTGTCAGGAGGTGGAAGACCTTGCCGAAAATCTGAAAACTCTCATCAAAAAAGCAGGACTAAAAAAAATATACTGCAGAGAGGATTACCTGGTTTCCTTGCTTGCTGCATTGGGCTCGGATATTGAACATGATCATGAAAAAGTTTTTTCCTGCCATGCTGCAGTTACCGGATGTGAGGTGTTGATTGCCAGGCACGGTACAATTGTTTGCAGCAGCAACAACGCAGGAAGAAAAGGGATGGTTGCTGCACCCATTCATGTCGTTATTGCCACAAGCCATCAATTGGTGGAGAGCATTGCAGATGCGATGCAGTATGTCAATGAAAAATATGGGAAAGATAAACCCTCGCTAATCAGCTTCCTGACAGGTCCGAGCCGAACGGCAGATATTGAAAAGACTCTTGTGCACGGTGCACACGGACCAAAAGAGGTCTATCTTTTTTTACTTGATGTGGGTGCAACTGAAAGCTGATCAATATGGAAGAAAATTGGCAAAAAGTATATAGCTCATCTTTCGAACATAAAATTGAAATAACGCAGGCTGTCCTGGAGGCAGAAGGCATCAAAAGCGTCATCATTAATAAAAAAGACTCTTTCTATCTTTTTGGTGAACTGGAACTTTATGTGCACGCTGATCAGGTGTTGAAGGCAAAACAGTTAATTAAAAAAGAATCATTGTGAGCAATTTGGCTACTAGGACTTTAACAGGCGTTGTTTTGGTTGTGATGGTAATTGCCGCAATCATCACCGATCAGCATATTTTTGCATTTCTATTCCTGATATTTACCATTATCGGACTTTGGGAGTTTTACTCAATGGTTGAAAGAGCCGGTGTATTTCCAAATAAGTCGGGAGGAATCCTTGCCGGTATTGTTTTGTTTTCTACCAATGCACTTATTGCTGTCGATATCCTTGCATTAGAACATCTGCTGATAAACTTTGTTTTCATTTTTCTGATTTTTTTGTTTGAACTTTACAGAAACAACCCAAACCCTTTCACCAACATTGCATTTACCTTTTTTGGATTACTCTATGTTGCTGTGCCTTTTTCACTTCTGAACTATTTTCCCAATCCTGCATTCTTACCCGGAGTCTATCATTCAAGCCTTTTGATGGGTTTCTTCTTTTTGATATGGATCAACGATACAGGAGCATTTGTTGTGGGAACGGCTTTCGGAAAGTACCGGCTGTTTGAACGGGTTTCTCCGAATAAAACATGGGAGGGCGCAATTGGAGGCGCCCTGCTCACATTCTTGTGCGCTTATGTTATTTCTTTATATTATACACAGATATATTTCTACAACTGGATGGTGATCTCTGCTATCATTGTAGTTTTTGGAACTTATGGCGACCTTTTTGAGTCGATGCTTAAAAGAAGCATCAATGCAAAAGACAGCGGTTCGATCCTGCCCGGTCATGGAGGGATACTCGACAGGTTCGACAGCGTATTCATTGCCGCGCCCTTCGTTTTTGTATACCTTCTAATGTCCTATTAATTTGATCAGTAATGAAAATCCACAAAGAAGGCCATATCATTGTTTTTGTCTCTTCCCTGGTTTTGGTGATAATTTATGCATTTACACTAACTTTTAATGAATGGTGGACATACCTTGTTTTTTTGATTTCTTTGATTATTTTTTTTGGGATTCTCTATTTTTTCCGTGTGCCGAAACGCAAATATATTGCTGATGAACAGGCTTTATTCAGTCCGGCTGACGGTAAAGTGATCCGTTTGGAAGAAAAAGTTGAGGATGAATACTTTGACAAGCCCATGAAGCACCTTTCAATCTTTATGTCACCGCTTGATGTGCACCTGAACCGCTATCCTTCAGATGGAAAAATTGTTTATTACCGGTATCATCCCGGGAAGTACCTGGTAGCCTGGCATCCTAAATCGAGTAAACTCAATGAACGTACATCCATTGTTTTTGAAACAAAATCGGGTGTACAGTTCCTGGTGCGGCAAATTGCCGGGTTACTTGCACGACGTATTGTTTGCTACGGAAGTGAAGGGAAAGATGTGAAGCAATGCGATGAACTTGGCTTTATTAAATTTGGTTCCCGACTTGACCTTTTTCTCCCCCCAGAGGTAAACGTGCTGGTAAAACCGGGCGACAAAGTAAAAGGAGGTGTTTCAAAGCTTGCCGTGATAAATACTGCAGAAAAATAAAATCCCCCCCTTTAACCGTTGTTTCTGAATTATTTTGTTTATCGGTTGCCGGTTTGTTATGAAAGGTAACAGGGTTTTTATATTGAATTGGCATGAAATGTGCTACTTGATAACTGATTGAATTTATATCATAAAAATGATTATATTTGATATTATAAAAGCGGTTAAACGTCCAATAAATTGAACTTAAACGCCATCTTGCTAAAATATTGGGGTTTTTCCTCCTTCCGGCCCATGCAGGAGGATATCATCAGGTCGGTTATTGAAGGAAATGATACCCTGGCACTTCTTCCCACGGGTGGTGGAAAGTCGTTATGCTATCAGGTTCCTGGGATGGCAAAGGATGGACTGTGCATTGTGGTTACCCCTCTTATTGCCCTCATGAAAGACCAGGTTCAGGCGCTTAAATCGAAAGGGATCAAAGCAGTTGGGATCTATCATGGTTTAAGTAAGGTTGAGATCGATAATGCGATTGACAATTGCGTGTATGGAGATGTGAAATTCCTTTACCTGAGTCCTGAGCGGTTGGTTACTGATATGATGCGCAGCCGTTTGCGGAAAATGAATGTCAGCCTGCTGGCGATTGATGAAGCACATTGCATTTCCCAATGGGGGTACGACTTTCGTCCACCCTACCTGCGCATTGCCGAGATCAGGGAGTTGATCCCGAATACCCCCGTGATGGCGCTTACAGCCACAGCAACCAAACAGGTTGTTGCTGATATACAGGATAAACTTCATTTCAGGAATCCAAATATCTTTCAGAAAAGCTTTGAGCGTAAGAATCTGGCTTATATGGTCTTCAGAGAGGAAGACAAGCTGAACAAACTTCTGAAGATCTGCAATAAACAAAGTGGTGTTGGTGTTGTGTATGTGCGAAACAGGCGAAGAACCCGTGAGATATCCGATTGGCTTAAGCAGCAAAATGTGAGTGCCGACTTCTATCACGCCGGCCTAACTGCAGCGGAGAGAGATGCAAAACAGGATGCCTGGATGAAAGAGAGAACCAGGGTCATCGTTTCTACGAATGCCTTTGGGATGGGGATCGATAAACCCAATGTGCGTTTTGTGGCACATATGGATCTACCTGACAGTCCCGAAGCCTATTTTCAGGAGGCAGGCCGCGGCGGACGCGATGGCAAAAAAGCCTATGCCATTTTGCTTATCAATGATTCCGACACCGATAGCCTGAAGCAGTTCCACGAACGCTCCTATCCACCACTGAAGGAGATTAAAAAGGTGTATAATTGCCTGGGCAATTATTTTCAACTGGCGATAGGGAGCGGAAAGGATCAAAGCTTCCCTTTTGATGTTTTTGCTTTTTCCAAAAATTATAATCTGAATCCCTTTTTAATCTATGCAGCCATCGGCTTTCTGGAAAAGGAGGGGTATCTGGCAAGCTCAGATGCCCTGGCCAACCCTTCCCGCCTCATGTTTGTGGTAAACAATGAAGAATTGTACCGGTTTCAGGTGGCCAATCCACGCTTCAATCCTTTTGTCAAAATGTTGCTGCGTTCGTTTACAGGGCTTTTTACCGAATTTACACGAATAAGAGAAGAGGATATTGCCCGCCGCACAGGGATGTCAAAGGAGGCCGTATGCAAAACCCTGCAGGAACTTCATCAAATGAATATTCTGTATTATAAGGAGCAAAATGAGAAACCGGTAATCACATTTCTTGAAGAACGTTTGGCTGCATCAGACTTACAGATGTCAAAAGAGGTATATAGGGAACGCAAACTGTTCGCCAGAAAAAGGATGGAGGCGATGATCGATTATGTGTCATCAGGAACTAAATGCCGAAGCCTTTTTCTGCTTGCCTATTTCGGCGAAAAAGGAAAGAAACGCTGCGGCCAGTGTGATGTGTGCCTGGAACGGAACCGCGCAGGTGTGTCTGCATATGAATTCGACAAGGTGCTTAAAACAATCAAACCCCTGATCCTCTCCGGAAATCATTCCCTGGAAACACTTCTTAACGATATGGACCTGATGCTCCCTGAAGAAAAGATCCTGAACGTGATCCGCTACCTGATCGATAACGAGAAGATTGCAGAAGATGAGGATGGACTGCTTCAGTGGAAATGATATTTCGGTTCACAGGTCAAACACACAGGTCAATCCCTGTGTGTACGATAGGAGTATTCTTAACCTTAATCTCAATCTCAATCTCAATCTCAATCTTAACCTTAACCTATCAACAGGGTTTTTGCATATTATTAGATGAAAACTGCTTGATGCATTCGGCACAATCACCCGAAAAATGATCGCATGCTGAGCTTTTTCTTTTTGGTTTGATGAAGAAGTACTTATAGATCTTGTATCCGGCCCAAATTGTAGCTGCCAGCAAGA
>SLNX01000110.1 GCA_007132825.1 Bacteroidales bacterium
CATGATTAAAACATTTTAATACAACAACACTATATTAATTTAGACCAAATTTAAATAAAAAAATTAATTATAAACAAGCTTTTTGATGTTTTTTTGAAATAATTATCCAAAAAATTCATAAAACATTTGATTATCAGTGTGTTTTGTTGGGGTTTTGATATCTTTGTAATGTGTGGAAATTTATACACAGTTTTGGCCAGCCAGGTTTTTTTAGACTATGCAAACCCGCGGTTGAAAGTTGGAGGTTAGAGATTGGAGGTTGGAGATTGGAGGTTGGGAAAAAACATCAAACATCAAACATCTAACCTCTAACATCCAACATCAATTCCTGATCTTTGGCAAAATTGCAATGTTTTGACTATCAAACACTTTAGAAAATATAAACAGATGAAAAGCCTCCTGATCATTGATGACGATACATATGTATGCAATCAACTCAAAAAACATTTAGAGCGCAAGGGGTTTTCTGTTGTGGTGGCTTTAACGGCCAACGGGGGTCTGAAACGAATTCAATCTGACCATATTGATTTTGTTTTATGTGATTATCGGTTGCCTGATGCCGATGGTCATGAATTATTTGAGCGTATTAAAAGGATTACCCCGAATTTGCCGGTTGTTTTCATGACCGCTTATTCTGACATACCCACGGCCGTCCGGATGATTCGGGCGGGGGCACGTGACTATGTCACAAAGCCGCTGGTTCCGGAGGAGGTTTACAAGCTGGTTACAAAAAACATTGACCGCAAAATATTCAGCTCCCCCGGTTTATTCATGGAAGACTTTATTTCAGGCGAAAGCCCCGTCATGAAAAACCTGATGAAGCAGCTGGCAATAGTTGCTCCCACTGATATTAGTGTGTTGATTGAAGGGGAAACGGGTTCCGGGAAAGAATACATTGCCAGGGCGATTCATTATCATAGTGAAAGGTCTGCGAAGCCTTTTATGGCCCTGGATTGTGGTTCCATGCCGGGTGAGCTGGCCAACAGCGAGCTTTTTGGCCACGTCAAAGGTGCCTTTACAGGGGCCGTTAAAAACAAGAAAGGGTGTTTTGAACAGGCTCATGGCGGCACGTTGTTTTTGGACGAAATCGGCAACCTGTCGCATGACAATCAGATGAAGCTTTTGCGTACGCTGCAGGAACAAAAAGTTGTCCCCCTGGGAGACAATAAGCCAGTCGAAGTGGATGTGCGAATTGTCACAGCCACCAATGAGGATCTTCGGCTTGCAGTTGAAAGGGGTGCATTCAGGGAAGATCTTTACCACCGGATCAACGGGTTCAAAATGGTTTTGCCACCACTCAGGGAGCGCCGGGATGACATCCTTGTATTTGCAGAACACTTCCTGAAGCAGGCTAATTTGTCTTTTTCAAAGAATGTGAGAGGTTTTGATGATGATGTTCGAAAAACCTTTCTGGAATATGGCTGGCCTGGCAACATCCGTGAACTGCAAAACATTGTCAGAAGATGTGTTTTGCTGACGGAAGGTGACCTGGTTACCAAGTCCTCCCTTCCCGATGAAATCATTAAGCCACCTTCTGCAAAATCGCGTTTGTCAATAAAGTCCCGGCTCTTGTCAGAAGCACTTTCCCTGAAGCAGGGTGTGATGATCGCTGAACGACAAATCATTGAAAACCGTTTGAAAGCCCATGCTTACAACAAATCAAAAACAGCAAAAAGCTTGCAGATTGACAGGAAAACCCTCTACAATAAAATGCGGGAACATAACATTCGCCGCCATTAGTAACGCAAAGTGGCACCAATCCTGACATCTGGGTCGGGCATCTCTTCTTTGTCAAGCAGAAACACCTTTGCGCCGTTCAAAAAGGAATTTTTTGCAGCAAAATCGACAAGGCAGTAATTGTTTTTTGTGTTTTCCTTCTGCACGAGTACACCACTTTCCATATTATCTGCAATGCCGCGTATTTGCAAGCCTTTTTCTATAAGCAGGGTGTCAATCCGCCCATTAACCGCTGCCTCTGCAATGTCTGCTATGTGGGTAACGGTACGTTCTTTACCGGCCAGGAAGTGGAACTGTCTGGCTGCTTCGGTACGATGTTTTCTGAACAGGTCTTCGACCAGCGCCCAGGCTTTGGGGTGCAGGTCCTGCATGTGAGTCTCTTCCGGATTTCCAGGGATGTTTTTGTGGAAAAGCCCCGGATAGGAATTCACTTTACGGTAAATGGGAAAGATGTAATCAACACAGGCCACTATCAATGGCACGTCATTGTCATTGATTACATCCATCAGGTTTTTGTCCACTGCGCGCAAATGTTTTTCAATTTCCTCTTTCTTAAAATCCTTACCTCGTCCCTGGCCATGGTATAAACCCTGACCTCCGGCTGTCTGACCACTGCGAAACTGTAGTGACTTTGGTTCATAATCGGTCCCAATGGTATCTTCCATACGCTGTGGAACAAGGTGCTGTATCTCTATTTCTGCAATGTGGTCGCGGGTTCCCTCAAAAAGACTGACAGCGTTCAGGCTTAAGGCAAGCAGGAAAAAACGACCATCGCCATTGAACAAGGGCATCAGCGGTAACAGATAAAAGTGTTTGTTTACGGTTGCATGGTCCTGAAACCTTATGGGAAAGCTTGAGTAAGCAAACTTTCCCGGACTGAGGAACACGGCCAGTCCGTCGCTCATGTGACGCCAAACTCCGGAGTCGTTCAGTAACATCTCCAGGGGCTCAATGAAGTCCGGAATATGTTTTCCAGGCATTCCAAAATCAGATAAAGCATCTCTAACCTGCAGTATTTTGTTTTTAAAACGTATTTGTGCCTTTTTGTTTTCACCCGACCGTTCTGTCGGAATATATATGGAAACACAATATTGCTGACGAACCTCCGCCAGTTCCCTGAAAATTTTTCGCGATAAAATTGCCATAAGTTACAGTATTACAATATTTACACCCGCCAGACCAAGACAGCCTGACCGTTACGGATAAAACCGCTATAACACACCGGCAATAATATGCATGCCGACGTGTTATAGCATATTGTGATTGCTTACTCTCCCTATAGTGCCGGGCGCGGTGGTACATCCTCAAGGGTAGGAGGTAACATGACCGATTGTTTGATGGCTTTAGAAAAGGCAAACAGGTCAGGAGGTGTGCGTGAAGTGATCAGGTTGTCATGGATCACAACCTCTTCGTCGTGGTATATCGCACCAGCCTCAACGAGTTCCTCTTCAATCCCTCCAAACCCGGTGGCATTGATTCCGTCCATTACGCCAGCAGTGATCAGTACCTGCGGGCCGTGGCAAATGGCGGCCACGGTTTTTCCGGAGTTGAAGAAGTCCCTTGCAAAAGAGACAATTGTTTCATTTTCACGCAGCATGGCTGGTGCCTGGCCTCCGGGAAGGATCAGCGCATCAAAATCATCTACCGAAACGTCTGCAACCGATTTTTCAATATCAATGCTAAAATCACTATTATAAGCTGTTACCGTTCCAGGCTCTGGCCCAATAACCGTAACCCGGGCGCCCTGATTTATCAGGAACCCCATGGGCATGTAGGCTTCACCGTCGTGAAAACCTTCACCTGTCAATACGGCAATGTGAATGGTGTCGTCAACCACATCAGCATAACGCACCTGTGGCTCACAGGAGGTCAACAGTAAGCCCAGTCCAAGCAATGGAACACCGATTAATGGAAATAAAAATTTCTTTTTCATAATATCAGGTTTTAAAGTTTATAAAGCTTTGACTTTCACTTTTGCGTTTTTTCAAAGTGTGCAACGTCATCAAATGGTAACATAAATACCATGCCAGAATAGAGAGGTGATTTGTTACCTGTCGCAGATGTCAGACTATTAAGGTTTTAGTGTTTTGTTTTTTGTGATATTGTTTTATGATGAAATGCCAGAATCGTGAATGGCACTCGACAGTTGGGGAAATTATTTCACACTTTATCTGTTTTTGTTTTCATAACTGAATGTTATTTAGTTCTTTGTGATTGCTTTTAAGTTGCCCCTTCAGGGCGATCCGTTTTCACCCAGTTCTCAAATCCCAGTTCTCAAATCCCAGTTCCCAGTTCCCAGTTCTCAGATCCCAGTTCTCAGATCCCAGTTCTCAGATCCCAGTTCTCAGATCCCTGACCCGTCCTGAATTTTGTTTACACTTTTCGGGGTTAATAACTATGTTTATAGCAGTCATTTTTCCTTATTTTTGGCCAGGTCAAGCCCTGGCCCTACGAACGCTCAAAAA
>SLNX01000199.1 GCA_007132825.1 Bacteroidales bacterium
ATCATGGGTTTTGGGAAAACCATCGAGGTTCAGATTGATGAACGAAAGGTGAGTGTGCGTGATTACGGCCGCGGCATCCCGCTCGGAAAAGTGGTCGAATGTGTATCCCGAATCAATACCGGTGCAAAATACGATAGCAAAGTCTTCAAGAAGACCGTGGGGTTGAATGGGGTTGGCACCAAAGCGGTGAATGCCCTTTCAAGCTCTTTTGAGATCAAATCGATCCGTGAAGGAAAACTGAAAACGGCAACGTTTGCCGGAGGGAAGCTGGTTCATGACCTCAATCCTGCAGAAAGCAGTGAACGAACAGGAACCCATGTTGTATTTGAGCCCGATGATTCCATTTTTGGAAAATTCCGCTTCATTGATGAATACATCGAACAACTTTTGTGGAATTATGTATTTCTCAATCGCGGACTTACCATCATCTTCAATGGTCGTAAGCTTTATTCGCAAAATGGCCTGATGGATTTGCTGTCCAGGAACATTGATACGCCCATCTGCTATCCCATTATACACATTCAGGAGGATGAACTGGAGTTCGCATTTACCCATAGCAACAGCCAGTATAGCGAAGAGTATTATTCTTTTGTGAATGGGCAGCATACAACGCAGGGAGGTACACACCAGGCCGCCTTCCGGGAGGCGCTCAACAGAACCATCCGCGAGTTTTACAAAAAAGATTTTGATGCAAACGACATCAAAACGTCATTAATAGTTGCTTTCAGCATCAAGGTACAGGAGCCGGTGTTCGAGTCACAAACCAAAACCAAACTGGGATCACAGCATATTGAACCAGGCGGGCAAACCATCAGGAACTACATCGGCGACATCCTGAAAAGACGTCTCGACAACTACCTGCATATGCATCCGGAAGTTGCCGATGCTTTGCTGAAAAAGATTCTGCAGTCGGAAAAGGACAGGAAAGCGATGGCCAACATCAAGAAACTGGCCAGGGAAAGGGTGAAGAAAGCCAGCCTTCACAACAAAAAGCTGCGCGACTGCCGGGTGCATTACAACGACAACCACCCGCAGCGGCTTGATACAACGCTTTTCATTACCGAGGGTGACTCTGCCAGCGGTTCAATAACCAAAGCGCGGGATGTGAACACACAAGCTGTATTCAGCCTAAAGGGTAAACCGCTGAACAGCTACGGACTTACCAAAAAGATTGTTTATGAAAATGAAGAGTTTAACCTTTTGCAAGCCGCGCTTAACATTGAGGAAAGTATTGAGGAACTGCGCTATAACAATGTGGTGATCGCTACCGATGCCGATGTGGACGGGATGCACATCCGATTGCTTTTGCTTACCTTTTTTCTCCAGTTTTTCCCCGACCTGGTGCGCAACGGACATCTCTATATCCTGCAAACACCTTTGTTCAGGGTTCGCAATAAAAAAGAGACCATCTACTGTTACAACGACCTGGAAAGGCAAAACGCCATTAAAAAGCTTAAAGGACAACCCGAAATAACCCGTTTCAAAGGGCTTGGGGAGATATCCCCCGATGAGTTTAGCCACTTTATTGGCAAAAACATCCGGCTTGATCCGGTTATTCTGCGCAAAGACTTAAGCCTGAATGAAATCCTCAGTTTTTACATGGGAAAGAACACCCCGGAAAGGCAAAAATTCATCATCGAAAACCTCCGCCTCGAACTCGATGAAGTATAATTATTAATTGTTAATTATAAATTATTGATTATAAATTATTGATTATAAATTATTGATTATAAATTATTGATTATCAATTAACAATCAACAATCAATAATCAACAATTAAAAACCGGTCCCAGTCGGCCCAGGCCCTGAAATTGTCGCGGAAGCTGTCGAGTTCACATCGCGACAGCACTACGGTTTCGGTTTGCTCCTTGTAAGGTGCCATGTTTGAGAGATTCTCTCCCTTTGGACTGATCACCGCAGAGTCGCCGCAATAACCGATGTTATTGCCGTCGGTTCCAATGCGGTTACTGCCGATCACATACGACTGGTTTTCAAGTGCGCGGGCCATCAGCAAGATTCTCCAAACGTGGCTTCGTTTCTCAGGCCAATTGGCCACATTGATCATGCAATCGTAGTCAAACCCTTTCTCAGTATCATGCCTGTTTTTGCTCCACACCGGGAAGCGAAGGTCATAGCAGATCAGGGGCATGATTTTCCATCCTTTCAGGGTCACAATCAGCTTTTTGTTTCCCCGCGTGTAGTGTTTGTCTTCCCCTGCGAAGGTGAACAGGTGCTTTTTGTCAACAAAATCGTAGCTGCCGTCGGGACGCATCCAGATTAACCGGTTAAAATACTTGTTATCTTCTTTAATGATGATGCTACCTGTAACGACACATCCTTTTTCAGAGGCCATTTCGTGCATCCACTTTATGGTTTCTCCCCCCATTGGTTCAGCAAGATTTTGGGGCTCCATTGCGAAACCAGTTGTAAACATTTCGGGTAAAATGACCAGATCGGTGGCATCTTCGATCTCTCTGATTTTGCCGGTAAAATAGGATATGTTTTTTTCTTTGTCCTCCCAGATGAGATCAGATTGTATTAGGGTAACGGTTAAATTTTGCATAATGTGTCGGCTGCTTTTTGCAATGTTTCTTCAGATTTTGCAAAACAGAATCTTAAGAAATGATTGTTATGTGGTTTATGATAGAATGATGATGTGGGAACACCTGCAACTTTGTGCTCTTTGGTGAGCCATTCGGCAAACGTCATTTCGTCATCATCGCTGATGTCACTATAATCCAGTAGCTGAAAATAAGTTCCCTCTGCAGGGATAAATTTGAATCGTGATCCTTTGAGTGCATCCAGGAAGAAATCCCTTTTGGTCTGGTAAAAGGGTCCGAGACCTTCATAATTTGACGAATCCTTTAAGAATTCAGCCAGCGCGAGTTGCACAGGGGTGTTTGAGCAGAACACCATGAACTGGTGTGTCTTGCGAAACTCTTTCATCAGACTGGCAGGACCAACGCAGTAGCCTGTTTTCCAGCCTGTGGCATGAAATGTCTTGCCGAAAGAGCAGGTTACAAGGCTTCTTTCAGCCAGATTTGGATAAAGGCATACACTTTCATGACGGGTTCCTTCAAAAATGATATGCTCATACACTTCATCACTCAACACAATGATGCCACTGTTTTTAACAATTTTCTCCAGTTCTGCGAGGTCTTCAGGACGCAAAACACTTCCTGTGGGGTTATGCGGAGAATTGATGATGATCATTTTTGTGCGATTGCTCACCAGGTGGCGCACCTCCTGCCATTCTATACGGAAGTCTGGAGCCACCAGTTTGCAGGTAATTGGTGTCCCTCCGTTAAGTTTGATGGCAGGCACATAGCTATCGTAAGCCGGTTCAAAAACAATCACCTCATCCTCATCGCGCACAAAAGCGGATATTGCTGCATAGATCGCTTGTGTAGCACCTGCCGTAACCGTGATCTCAAGATCAGGATCATATTGAATGCCGTAAAGGGTGGCCGTTTTTTCCGCGATCACTTCGCGTAATTGCGGAACTCCCGGCATCGGTGCATACTGATTGTGCCCTTCACGCATGTATTTTGCAACCAGTTCAATGAGTATCGGCGACACTTCAAAGTCAGGAAACCCTTGCGACAGGTTTATCGCATTATGCGCTTTGGCCAGCTGAGTCATCACGGCAAAAATGGATGTCCCCGTGTTGGGAAGCTTTGTGTTTACCGTTTCAGGATATGTGATCATAAAAAACTGTCTTATAATGATTGAAAAAAACAATCTGCAAAACGACAAATACCCGCACTGTGTTGAAAAAACAAAAAGTACTACCTTTGCAGTTAGACAAAAATAGTCTTTTTTTTCATGTTCTGGAGACGGAATCCTGTTCCGGATGCTCATATTAACTTTAAATTGAATAACTCATGAAACGAATAGAGAACTTTGATTTTTCAGGCAAGAAAGCCTTGATCCGTGTGGATTTTAATGTACCCCTGAATGCTGAATTTAAAATTACCGATGACAGCCGGATGCGGGCAGCTGTTCCGACCGTTAATAAGGTGCTGGATGGTGGCGGTTCGGTGATCCTGATGTCGCACCTCGGACGTCCGAAAGAGGGCCCGGAGGATAAATTTTCACTACGTCACCTCAAAAACCATCTCGCCAAACTCCTTGATCGTGACGTGCAATTTG
>SLNX01000037.1 GCA_007132825.1 Bacteroidales bacterium
ACACGTTCATGCGAACCTGCAGATGTACGCAACAGATTGGCCAAATGTATGGTACGTGTAACACAGGTGCTAAAGCCGATACAATAATCGGTGCCAGGCACGTCATTATCCATCGTTTTGGGGATGGCAACCACTTTCATCCCCTCCTGGTACATGCGCACTGCATAGCTTAATGTATCATCACCTCCAATGGGGATAAGATGATCGATGCCAAGAAAGTCAATGTTTTTTAACACCTCCGGAGTAAGATCGTTGATCTCCTCTTTGTATTTGTCTTTGAGGTGCTCAGGAACATGCTTGGCCGGTACGTGGCTGGGGCGTGTCCGGGACGTATGCAGAAAAGTTCCTCCGGTTCGACCCGCACGGTTAACAAGGTCTTCCGTCAGATCAATATAGTTCAGGCTATTGTCTGCTTTTTTGTCGCGAATGACCTCCATCAAACCGGCCCACCCCCTGCGAATGCCTATAACCCTGTAGTTTTCCCGCAAGGCTCGGATGGTTATGGCTCTTATGGCAGGGTTCAGTCCGGGTACATCACCACCACCCGTTAAAATTGCAATGGTTCCTTTAAGTTTTTTTACATTCATAGTTTCAGTATTATTTATTAAAATGAATTTTCACTTCAAACAAAAGACTGACAAGAAAGCGATCTTTATGTTTTTAAAAAAGGGACGTAAAGATAAAAAAAAATCAAGACATAAACATAACACGTATGTTGGTTGTTAGATATAAGTATATGACAAAACAGATCTACATACTCAGATTAATGATGCTTTTATTCAGCATCCAGATCTTATTTATTAACCTTGCGAAAAGCAACAACATTACACATATGTCAACACAGGAATCGGGTGCCGTTTTGGCTAAGGCTACTTTTGGTGGTGGCTGTTTTTGGTGTCTGGAAGCCATATTTACAGAAATACAGGGTGTAAAAAGTGTAACTTCCGGTTTTTCCGGCGGACATTTACCCAACCCAACGTATGAGCAGGTAGTAACAGGATCAACCGGGCATGCGGAAGTGGTTCAGATCTATTTTGACCCGGCGGAAATCGGCTACCTGAAGTTGCTTGAAGTCTTTTTCAGCATTCACGACCCAACAACATTAAACAGGCAGGGAAATGACATTGGTACCCAGTACCGCTCTGCGATCTTTGCTCATGATGAAGAACAGAAAGGCTTGGCTCTAAAGGTAATAAACCGATTAACTCAAGAGGGTGTTTATGACGACCCTATCGTTACTGAAGTCACACCGATAGACACTTTCTATCCGGCCAGCGATTACCATCAGAACTATTTTGCAAGAAACCCTTACCAGGGATACTGCCAGATGGTGATCCGCCCGAAACTGGAAAAATTCCGCAAAGCATTCGACCACCTCCTCACAGATTGATCCACCCTTCATAAGCACTTAGCGCCAAACCCTCAACTCTCAACGCCCAAATCGCTCGCTAACTCCGGGGGTTTCTTGGCCGTACGGGCAGTTCGAGGAACCAGCTTACAATTGACAGGATCACACTGAATAAAAGAGCCCACCAGAAGGTGCGAACCTCAAAACCAGAAACAACAAAAGCAGCGAGCTGGATAATAAAAGCGTTGATCACTAAAAGAAATAACCCGAAGCTCATAACGGTGACTGGAATCGTGAGTACGATCAGCACCGGCTTCAGGATCATGTTCAAAACGCCAAGAACAAATGCAACAACGAGTGCCGTGGTGAAGTTTTCAACAATCACCCCTGGCGACAACAGATAAGCCGTTATCACCACAGCAAAGGTTGTGACAAGTGTTTTCACAAGAAAGCTCATTACCTGAACACGTCTGTTTGGATGGTTTTCCATAATTATCATTTTTAATTACAATTCATTCATACATTTTTGAATCAGGTTCCATGTGTTTTCGATGTCGTGGTCCAACCCGACAGAAAAGCGGATCAGCCCTTCGCTCATCCCCATCTCCCGCTGGATATCTTCCGGAACTTCACTGGAGGTGCTTTTGCCTGAGTTACTGAACAAGGTTTTGAAATATCCTAAGCTAACAGCCAGATATCCGACACCCTCCATTTCCATTTTTTCCATAAGTGTCGCAGCACGGTCAAACGTTTTCATGTCGATAGCAAGCACACCGCCAAATCCGAAGTCGGGATGCATCATCTTTTTCATGAGATCGTGATCCGGATGATCGGAAAGTCCTGGGTAGCACACACCAATACCGGCTTCTTTGAATTTTTTGGCCAGAAACATTGCATTCTCACTGTGTTGTCTCATCCTTATGTGGAGGGTGTGCAAGTTTTTCAAAATGCTGGAGGAACGGAAAGGATCCAGAACAGGTCCCAGCAGCATAGCCGTTCCGTCATTTACATCAATCAGTGAAGCAATGTAATCGTTTGTTCCGCAGATGGCTCCAGCCACGCAATCATTTTTGCCGTTAACAAACTTCGTCAGACTGTATAAGGTAACATGTGCTCCCAACTCATTGGGTTGTAAAATCATTGGGGTAAAAGTATTATCCACCAGCAGTTTGCAATTATGCTTGTTGGCGATTTTTGCCAATGCAGGTATATCAGAAACCTGCAGCATGGGATTGGTAACCGATTCAGTATAAATGATCTTCGTGTTGGGCTGGATCGCTTTTTCAACAGCCCCAAGGTTGCTGATGTCGACAAAGCTGACTTCGATGTTGAACTTGGGCAGATAGTTTTTCAAAAAGGCATAAGTACCCCCATACGTAGTGCGGCTGGTTACGATGTGGTCGCCGCTGTTTACCAACTGAAGCATAGCACACGTTATGGCTCCCATTCCTGATGCAGTTACCCATGCCGCTTCTGTCCCTTCTAAAGCGGCAAGTGCATCAGCGAGGTATTTGTTGCTGGGATTCCAGTGGCGTGAATAGAGAAAACATCCTTCGGCCTCCCCTTTAAATGTTTCAAGCATGGTTTTTGCCTGCATAAATGTAAAAGTGGCGGAATCGGTAACCGATGGGTTGACATCTCCATATTCTCCAAACTGCAGCAAGGATTGTATGCGTGTGGCAGGATCTTTTTTATTAGCCATGTTTATTGTATTTTTGTGATGAATAATAAGTGAAACTATAGCCCTGAAGAGGGTTGCATGTTATTCGGTTTCCCTTGTATTATGCGGTGCAAAGGTACAAAATATATGACGCCTTCAGGATTTTGAAAAAGACTAACTTTGCAACAAAACATACACAGAATGTCAACGCATCCGGGCCAATCTTCATCCATTGAAAAAAAAATGCTATTGCGTAGTGGGTTTTGGCCATTGATGTTTGTTTTAGTAATCCTCCTCGTAAAAATGCTGGAAGAAATGCTGGGGAGTGGATTTTCCGGATATGGCCTGAAGCCGAAATCGGTTGATGGCCTTTTGGGAATTGCAACCTACCCGTTTCTCCATAAAGACTTTGGCCATCTGTTTTCCAACGCCATCCCACTTTTGTTTCTGGGCACAGCGCTGTTTTATTACTACAAAAAAGCAAGCAGTATGATCTTTCTGCAGCTTTTCCTGATCTCAGGCATCTGGTTATGGTTGCTGGCAAAG
Organism: Bacteroidales bacterium; assembly: GCA_007132825.1. GTDB lineage: Bacteria > Bacteroidota > Bacteroidia > Bacteroidales > UBA7960 > PUPG01. The sequence continues at coordinate 3,555 of SLNX01000037.1, forward strand.
GCTGGCAGTGTGCACATTGGTGCCAGTGGGTTGGTGTACGGACTGGCTGCCTTTCATGTCACGGCAGGGCTAATCAAGCGCAATCATCGCCTAATGGCCTTTGCACTGCTGGTGCTGTTTTTGTACGGAAGTTTGGTGTGGGGGATTTTCCCCGATTTTTTCCCAAAAAGAAATATCTCCTGGGAAGGACATCTGACAGGTATGGCCGCGGGTGTATTGCTGGCCTGGTTCCACCGGAAACAAGGCCCGGAAAAAGATACCTATTCGTGGGAAGAGGAAGATGAGGTTGAGGATGAGAATGAGGTTGAGAATGAGATTGAGAATAAGAATGGGGATGATCGTTTGGAAAACAGAGAAAAGAATCCTGCCTTGGACTCAACAGTACCGGGTAACCAATATAACTACAGTTACAAGAGTTCCGGACCAAAAAACAAAGATTAGTAGCATTGGTCATAATTTGCCATTAGCACAACAATGAAGTCGATTTATACCAGAAAATTCGGACTGCTTCACACCGATCGGAAGATAGGGGGTGGTAATTTGAGGGATTGCTATTCGATTGCAGACAAACCGGGGCTTTGCATCAAAATAGTC
>SLNX01000118.1 GCA_007132825.1 Bacteroidales bacterium
AGGTTGTAATTGGAGACCTCATCTCCTTCCCTGTGTGAACGGAAATCCATTGCTCCACCATCTCCGGGATAGGTAATAAAACCAGCGGCCAAACCATTTATTGTGTAGTCTGTGAATACTTCACCCTCGTCTGTCATCTCTTCATCATTGAAATGCCAGTAGTGGATAAGCTCCTGTGCACCAGTCTCTCCAACCTCGAAATTTGCTGTAATCTGCACATTCTCCCCAGGCATCTGGTAGCTGAAAGCGGTTTCTTCCGAAATAACGTTGTCACCAATTGTCCAGTTAATGAAGTCATAGCCGGGATAAGGCTCGACCTCAACACTTACTGTTTCTCCCTCAGCGTAGGTTCCGCCACCGGTCAGCAGGCCTGCATCAGGCGGACTGGTTTGCAGTGTCAATGTGTATCTTACCTCAAGTTCATCATCATCAACACAAGAATAGAATAAGAAAGCCGGAATTAAAAGTGTTAGTAATAAGCTAAAATACTTTTTCATTTTTAGTTGTTTTTAGTTGTTTATAAAATATATAATTTCAGATAATGATAAATTTAGAATGCAACCTGGAAGCGCAAAGCAAGGAAGTGAAAGCGCTCACCGGGTTCTCCGAAGCTGGGGTCAACGGCAAAAGGATCCCTTGTAAGAGCGCCAGTGTTATCATAACCGATAAACGCATCACCCCTGCGGTTTGCATAACGGTCAAAGTTCAGGTAGCCATAGTTCAACTGAAGTTTAACATTCCTTGGGGCATAATAGTTTATGGCAAACGTAAAGCCTTCTCCTGAACCACCCATCACACCCCAGTCGTCGGGACTATCACCGCGTTGATTGTTAAAGTCAGTAAAGTCGTAACGAAAGGCAACTTCAATGTCGCCCCAGGGTTTTCCGTTGATGGGCTGTGTATATTCGCCCTGGTAGTTGTTATATAGCTGTGTTCCACCGAACAAAAGATAGCTAGCCATGACGTAATAACCGCTGAAGGTTTCCGACTCGCGTGGATTACCAGCAGAATCATCCAAACGGTTTACCGTTGAGTGGATGTATTCGGTTTGCATTCTGAACCCTTTGTAGTTTGCGGCAAACTCAAGGTTATACAGCTGGTAATTGTCTACGTGCAGCATATGGTTGGTATCCAGGTATTTTTTCCTGTTGAGGTTGTTGTTGGAACGGGCATCATAGCGTAGGCTGGGAAACCTGCTGCCGGAAACATGCGTTTTCGGAGTGCGGTACGAACCGGCTACACCAAAATGAAGGCCGCGTTCTACTTCATGCCAGTAGGGGATAAAAGTAAGCTTACCGGTCAATGAGTAACCCTCGTTCCAGCCGTGATCTCTTTGGTTGTCTTTTCTGTTTTGAACAGCTTCATAATCACCTACGTCCTGGAAGTGCCATCCGGCAACGGCTACCACGTATGGACGGTGATAGTGGAACTGAAGACCAATGTGACGTGATGGAGCAATTGCCCGCAAAGCTGCCGGACGCTCCATGAAGGTTAGCCAGCGTGATGAGGTGTTCTGTTCCATTGAAAAACGTTCCTTAAAGTTACCGGCTTTGATATCCAAACGCGGATTTACGGTATACATCAGGAAAGCATCCTTTAGGTCAGCCAAGGCATCCGCGAAATCAAAATCAATTTCTGCCTCCAGTTTGTCTGTAAGCTCTGCCTTGAAGGCCATACGCACGCGGCGCATGGCTACAGCATTACCTATGTCATTGTAAGTGTCGCCAATGAAAAATGAACCATCTGCTTGCACACGCAGGTCGAGCCACATTTTATAGTCCTGGTCTGGACTCTCAAATACCAGAATCCCTTCACGTTCCTCAACGGCCAGTGGGGTTCTGTTCACCCTTCGGCCATATTGGTTAAATCTGACGTTGTGAACCAGTTCAGCATCAACAAGGGTCCTACCGCCAATGGCCAGTTCCTTGGTGTCGTGATCTTCATGCGTAAATACAAGAACCAGAGATGAATTCTCCGGCACATTTATTGAATAACGACCCTCCGCATTGGTTTGAACCGCTTCGATGGCTCCCTTGAGTCGAATTGAAGCTTCGGCGATAGGCTCACCGTCTTCACTTGATGTAACCAGGCCGGTTACAGTGCGCGATTGTCCGTATGCAAAAGCGCCCAGGCCGATCAGCACACAAACCAACAAAAATTTCTGAACATTTTTCATTGCTGTAAAATTGGTTATTAATTGGATTTTAAATGATACCGGTTTGCTAACCGATTGTTAAGTTTTTGTTACATTTGAAGTAGAAATTCATGAATGTTTTCCCTGTCTTTCAGACCAAGCTTTTTCCTCAGACGATAGCGCGCGATCTCAGCACTTTTGGGCGTGATGTTCATCAATGTCGCAATCTCCTTGGAAGAAAGGTTCATCCGCAGCAGTGTTGCCAGCTTTTTCTCTTTTTCTGAAAGGTCGGGATGCTTGTCGGTTAACTTAAACATGAAGTCCTGGTGCAGGTCTTCAATTTTACCGTAGAAATCATCAATCTCCTTGGTAAACGACATCTTTTGCTTCAGCACGACCAGTAGTTCACGGAGCTTTTTGTCGCGCTGCTCAATGTCTTTCAAACCGATCAACTGGTCCAGTTCATCTGTAATGCTTTCCAGGAAGTTCCGTTGCTCATTGATGTTCATCAGGATCTGGTTGTACTCCTGCCGTTTCATTTCAAGCTTGTTGCTGAGCATCGTGTTTTCCATCTGGATGGTGTTAACCTCCAGGTCATTCAATGCCTTCTGGGAACTGAACAAGCGGTTTTGCTGCATCAGCAACTCATTTTCCACCTTGAGGCGCAGCTTTTGCTGTCGGAAAAACAGGAAGATCAGCAGGGCAATGATCAGCATGGTGGCAATCAGCAATCCTGGCAAAATCATGTTTACCTGCCTTAGCCCCTCGCGGATGGCGGGTGCAACAAACTCTTCCGTTTCCGGATCAGGCAAGGCGTAGGTCACACTAAGTCCGAAAACATTCTGCACAAAGAAAAGGGAAAAATAGGCCATTACACCGGCAGCTACGGGTGTGGTTACCCACCCTATGGCCACACCACTCAGTGTTTTCAGCTTAATCTCCCGTCCCCCCTTGATCAATCCGATGCCCAATACTGCCCCGATCACTACTTGTGTGCTCGAGACAGGCACAAGCGGCAGAGGTGGCAGGCCAATGGACATTAAAAAATTAGAAAAAGCAATTGAGGAGAACAGGAAAAGCACAAGAGCCTGTGCCAGAACCACTACAAGTGCGGCTTCCGGGGTCAGGGCAAGAACGCCGCGTCCAACCGTTTCCATCACCTTTCTGCTGTAAGTAAAAATCCCGACGGCAATGGCAATGCCACCCAGCAAAAAGAGGAGCTGCACACCGTCAAGGGCAAACAGGCCAAAATTCAAAAGAATGTCTGGCGCAGAGGGGACAAAAACACCCATCACATTGGCGATGTTGTTGGCTCCCAAACTATAGGCCCCAAAAGCACCGGCAACAATCAATCCGATTCGGATCATCGAATCCAGTTTGATGGCGTGAATGCGAGTCCTCCTGAGGAAGTTGCGCAGTAAAATATAGAGCAAAGCAGCGAAAATAGCCCCAAGAATGGGTCCGCTCACCCAGGTACTTACAATTTTTGTCAACACCGAATAATCAGTACCCTTGCCGGTGAATGCCGTCCATCCCAGGATTGCACCTACGACGGCCTGACTGGTAGATACCGGAAGGCTGGAGCGTGTCATAAGGAAAACGGTAACACCGGCTGCCAGTGCAACAGTGAATGCACCGCCAAGTGCATCAACCTCCCCGAGGCTGGTTAGTGTTTCGGATGCGCCCCGGCCCTGAAAAACAGCACCAATGATCACAAATATGCTGGCAATCCACGCAGCCCGGATGAAGCTGATCATGCGGGAACCAACTGCTGTACCAAATATATTGGCTGCATCGTTGGTCCCGAGTGACCATCCCAAAAGTAAACCGCTGGATATTAAAACCAGAAACAACATGATTCCTCTTTTTACATGCTACGCTTAATTGCCATGATGGAAAGCAGATCTGCTACACGCTCCGCAGCATCCGACAACAATTCAATGTGCAGCGTGAAATATCTTAAATGAAACTTTTCACTCAGTTTTGGAATGGGAAGCTCCTGGAAAACACG
>SLNX01000098.1 GCA_007132825.1 Bacteroidales bacterium
AATATGATAACCCCCGAAAACCTGGTTTACGAAAAAACCAAAGTGATGACCGACAGGGTTTTGCATTATTGCCCCGGTTGCGGTCACGGTACAGCACACAGAATGCTGGCAGAAGTAATTGATGAGTTGGGCATTCAGGGCGACACCATTGGCGTTGCTCCGGTTGGATGCTCGGTTTTGGCATACTACTATTTTAATGTCGATATGCAAGAGGCTGCCCATGGCCGGGCACCTGCCGTTGCAACAGGCATCAAACGTGTATTGCCCGAAAAATATGTATTCACCTACCAGGGAGATGGCGACCTGGCAGCCATTGGAACCGCAGAAACGATCCACGCATGTAACCGGGGTGAAAACATCCTGATCGTTTTCATCAACAACGGCATTTATGGGATGACAGGTGGTCAGATGGCACCTACCACATTGCCGGGAATGAAAAGTTCAACATCTCCGCGCGGAAGGGATGTGGCAACAATGGGAAACCCACTCAAAATTACCGAACTCATTGCCCAGCTTCCGGGAACCTATTTCGTGACCCGCCAGTCGGTGCATACGCCCGGCAACGTCAGGAAAACCCGCAGGGCACTTAAAAAAGCCCTGGAATACCAAAAACTGAATAAAGGAACTTGCTTCGTGGAAATCGTTGCAAACTGTCCGTCCGGATGGAAAATGACACCAGTGCAGTCCAATAAGTGGATGGAAGAACACATGTTCCCGTTCTACCCGTTGGGTGATATCAAAATACCAGAAAAATAAAACAAGATAACATCATGACAGAAGAAATAATCATAGCAGGTTTTGGCGGACAGGGTGTCCTATCTATGGGACAGATCCTTTGCTACAGCGGTGTGATGCAAGGACAGGAGGTTACCTGGATGCCTTCATACGGTCCCGAAATGAGGGGTGGAACGGCAAACTGTACCGCAATCATCAGTGACAAAGAGATCAGTTCCCCGGTATTGACTGAATATGATACCGCCATTGTTTTGAACCAGCCCTCCATGGACAAGTTTGAAGACGCTGTAAAGCCCGGCGGTTTGCTTATCTATGAAGAAAACGGGATGACCCGAAAGCCGAAGAGAAAAGACATTAACATTTTTTCCATTGCCGCTTACGATGAGAGTGTGAGAATGAACAACACCAAAGTGTTTAACATGATCGTGATCGGAGGGTTTCTGAAGGTAAAACCCATCATTGAACTTGAGAATGTGATCAAGGGCTTGCAGAAAGTGTTACCGGAAAGGTATCACCACCTGATACCGCTTAATGAGGAAGCCATTCACAAAGGGATGGACATTATCAAAAAAGAACACAGCCTGAATTGATGCAGATCCCGATACAGGTGATCCCTCTCCAGCCTGATGGATGTCACTTGATGATAGCGGGCAAAGTTAATGGTTTGAAGGCCAATATTCTTCTGGATACAGGAGCCTCCAAAACCATTATGGATATCCAGCGTGTGTCTTATTATCTTGCAAATCCTGAGATCAAGGCTTATGATAAGCCGGTCATGGGCATGGGAAATGACAAGATTGAATCCTGGACTACCAGGCTTTCCGAATTTTCCATTGGAACCTTCAGCTTGTCTGACTTGCCCGTGGTTCTGGTTGACCTCAAACCGATTAATGGCTCCTATGCCGTTTATGACCTGCCAAGGATTGACATGGTTTTGGGAGGAGACCTCCTCATGTATCTTAAAGCAATCATTGACTATCAAAATAAAGTATTCATAATCAACTTGAAACGATGATTTGTTAAATTCCTTTATGTTTTTTTCCCCTTTGAGAAAAAATCAATTAACTTTGCGGTCGTTTTTTCATATATAAAAAATTGCAACAACATGCAGAATAAAGGTTTAATAAGATTTTTTGCCATTGCATTTGCTTTGGTATGCTTATACCAGCTATCATTCACCTATTTTGCCCGAAAGGTGGAGCGTGATGCAAGAAACTATGCTCATAGTGAGCGCTTTGTAAACGAAGCACGCAGATTGGCTGATGGTGATGAGATTTTACAAATGGTGATCATGGATTCAATAGCCAGGGTGGAAGAGCAGTTCTTTCTTGACTCCATGATGAACGTGCCGGTTTACAACCTCGGCGTGCGTCAGTACACCTTCCGTGAAACGAAGGAGCGGGAACTGAATCTCGGCCTTGACCTTCGTGGTGGTATGAACGTAACCTTGGAGATATCGGTGCCGGCCATTGTAAGAGCTTTGTCTGGAAACAATACCGACCAGACATTCCAGGAAGCCATGGAGCTGGCAACAGAGTGGCATCGTACAAGCCGTGAAGATTTCATTACCCTTTTCGGCCGTGCCGTTGAAGAAGTTGACCCGGGCGCCAGCCTTGCCTTTTTCTTCAATACCCCGGAGATGGGCGACAGGGTAACCATCACATCAACCAACGATCAGGTGCTTCGCGAATTGCGGCGCCAGGTGGATCAGGCAGTAGACAGATCGTTTCAGATCCTGCGTACACGTATCGACCGCTTTGGTGTTGCACAACCCAATATCCAGAGATTGGCAACAACCGGCCGTATCCTGATTGAACTGCCCGGAATCAAGGAGCCCGAAAGGGTACGACGCCTCCTTCAGGGAACGGCAAGACTGGAATTCTGGGAAACCTATGAATTTGCAGAAGTGTATGAATATTTTTGGGATGCCAATGAAAGACTCAGGGACCTTGGTATCAGTGTGGATGATGAAGGTGAGGTTTCCGGTCTGGAGCTGGATGATGTTGAAGAAGCTGACGACTTAATTTTCGATGGTGAGACTTTGGAATCCAGGGAGATGGATGAACTCGACAGCCTGAGCATTGCAGAAATGCTGGGCGACGAATTTGATGACCTTGAGGAATTCCAGGATTTTGCCAGGGAAAATCCGCTGTTTGCATACCTGACACCGGCATTTTTCCAGGATCAGGCAGGTAACATGCGCCCCGGACAAGGACCCGTCGTAGGTTTTGCCGCCGTTCAGGATACCGCAAGGGTTAATAATATGTTGAAGCATCCGCAGGTTCGTAATATTTTCCCCCGCACGCTGCGCCTTTATTGGAATGTAAAACCAGCCAGAGGTACCGAAAATACACATGAACTGATCGCCATCCGTGAAACCACCCGCGATGGCAATGCACCACTTACAGGTGAGGTGATCACCGATGCCAGGCAGGATTTCAGTCCGACCGGACAGGTAGAGATCAACATGGCAATGAACAGCGAAGGTGCCCGGACCTGGCGCCGGCTGACTGCCGATAATATTGGCAGATCGATCGCTATCGTTCTGGATGATTATGTGTATTCTTTCCCAACCGTACAGTCGGAAATTGCAGGTGGCAGATCCCAGATATCCGGCCAGTTTTCGGTTCAGGAAGCGCAAGACCTTGCCAACATTCTACGAGCCGGATCATTACCGGCGCCTGCCAGAATTGTTGAAGAAGCAGTTGTTGGACCATCGCTAGGTCGCGAAGCAATCAATGCAGGTTTTACCTCATTCGCCATCGCATTCGTGATCGTACTGATATACATGGCCTTCTATTACAGCCGCGCCGGCCTGGTGGCCGACATGGCCTTGGTGGCTAATATTTTCTTTATTATGGGTGTGCTCGCTTCACTCGGAGCGGTACTAACACTCCCGGGTATTGCCGGTATTGTACTTACACTTGGTATGGCCGTCGATGCCAACGTGATCATATACGAACGAATCCTGGAAGAGATTCGTTCGGGTAAGGGATTACGACTAGCTATTTCAGATGGGTATAAAAATGCCTATTCGGCAATCATCGATGGAAACATCACAACACTTCTTACAGGTATTGTTCTTTATATCTTTGGTTCAGGTCCGGTTCAGGGCTTTGCAACTACTTTGATCATCGGTATCGTTTGCTCACTGTTTACCGCCATTTTCCTGTCACGACTGGTGTTTACCTACTGGCTGGACAAGAACGTAAACATTCGTTTCGACACCAAGATCACAAAAAATATTCTCACGAAAGTCAACTTCGACTTCATTGGATCCAGGAAGCGTTTTTATACAATCTCCACTATCGTGATCCTTGTGGGTCTTAGTTCATTTGCGCTCCGCGGATTGAATTATGGCATTGATTTCTCCGGCGGTCGCTCCTATGT
>SLNX01000005.1 GCA_007132825.1 Bacteroidales bacterium
TATATTGATTCTTCTCTTTATCCACGTGAACGGTTGTAAGGCATACACCATCATGCGCGATGCTCTGATCTACCTTTAACTCCGAAGCGATGGGGGTTTCAATGGTAAAATGAATGTTACCGCGATCCCTTTCAATCTTCACCACCTTACCGGTTGTTTCAATAATTCCTGTAAACATTGTTTTTCCATTTTTGGGGTTAAAATGCAAAGGTAATGGTTTCTTGAATAAGAGAAGAGGGTCTGCCTGCTGCTGCAAACTGAAAGTTTTGCGGTTTATTAAAAAAATCGCAAATAATTAACACTTTTTTGGCTTTTTTTTATTATCTTTAGAAACATTTTAAAGAAATGTGAGTTATATATTTAGAACAAGTAAAAGATAGATTACAGATTATTAAATCGATCTTAAATAATTTTCTTCATGTTGTTGTTTTGGTTAGTTGATTGGTAGCCCCGGAGTAATAAATTGCTCCGGGGTTTTTTTGTTGATTCGTTGAAAAGATGATTGGTTCATATCATTAATCGTAAAATCTTCGTTATGATTTTGTTTTAATCTTCAATCAATGAAAGCAAAATTGCCGCTGAGTCTGGCAATCCTGGTGTCTCTTCTTTGTTTTGTCAATTCAATTTCTCTTGCTAATACAAGCGAAACAAGTCAGCAACATACGATAAGTGGCTTTATTTACGAAAAGGGCAGTCGTGAAACACTAATTGGTGCAACCATTTATGTCACGGAATTACGAACAGGGACCAGCAGCAACAATTATGGATTTTACTCCCTGACCCTGCCGGCGGGAAACATTGAATTGGTTTTCCGGTACGTAGGATTCCATCCTGTGATTATGCAGATCAACCTTTCTGATGATTATCAGCTTGATATCGAGCTCACACCATCCACTGTCGAAATTCCCGGTGTTGAAGTAACCGCCGAACATGTTGAACGAATAAGCCAATCGATTCAAATGTCGCGCATTGACCTACCTGTCACACAGGTGCAATCAATCCCTGCCCTGCTGGGAGAAAAAGACTTATTTAAGGTAATCCAATTATTACCCGGAGTGCAGTCGGGCCAGGAAGGCGGCAGCGGTTTTTATGTAAGGGGTGGCGGACCGGATCAAAACCTGATCATTCTTGACGATGCTATCGTTTATAACGCCAGCCATCTCTTCGGCTTTTTCTCCATCTTCAACGGAGATGCCATTAAGAACGTGCAACTTTACAAGGGAGGATTTCCTGCCCGTTTCGGTGGCCGATTGTCTTCCGTCCTGGATATCAGCATGAAAGATGGCAGTAAGGAAAAAATTCAGGGTGAAGCAGGTATCGGGATTGTTTCCAGCCGGCTAACGCTCGAAGGTCCTATCATTAAAGACAAAGCCTCATTTCTGGTATCCGGGCGACGCACGTATATCGACGCACTGATCATGCCTTTTATGCCCAGAGATGAAAGAGGCGGATATTATTTTTATGATCTGAATGCCAAGTTACACTACGACCATGACCGCAAGAACAAATTCTATGCAAGCGGCTATTTTGGTCGTGATAAATTCTATTTCCGCTTTAATGATGGCAGAAACTTTCGTGAAGAGGGTGGGCTTTATTGGCAAAACGCCACAACCACACTTCGCTGGAATCACCTCTTTAACAACAGGTTGTTTGCCAACACCTCCCTCATATACAGCGATTATACATTGAGGATATATGCTGAGGAAAAACATGATGGCGACAGGTACTCGCTCTCCTACACTTCTGGTATTAACGATATCGGTATAAAATATGACCTCAGCTGGCACCCTACACCAAATCACCTGGTTCGGGCCGGGATGCAAAGCATTTATCACCGGTTCACCCCGAGTGCATTTGTTCTTAGGGATGATTATTTCGGCGAGAACATACGTGAAGTGCAAAGCATCAACACCATTGAATCGGGGTTTTACATAGAAGATGAAATCAGGCTCGGCGACATTGCAAAAATCAATACGGGCTTTAGACTAAGTCACTTCGTACATAAAAACAAACACTATGTTAAACCGGAACCACGTCTTTCCATACTGCTGTTTTTAAAGCCCGATCTTTCCTGGAAAGCATCTTACGCCAGCATGAACCAATATGTTCACCTGCTTAGCACAACAGGCATAGGACTGCCAACCGACCTCTGGGTGCCCTCTACAAAAAACATCGAACCGCAGTCGACATGGCAAATTGCCAGCGGCTTTTCAAAAGACTTTATTGATCGCGCGCTGGAATTGTCTGTTGAAGGCTACTATAAAAAATCAAGTAACACCATAGGTTATCGTGAGGGAGCATCATTTCTATTGATAGACGACCCTTCTGAGGCAGAAAACTTCAGTTGGGAGGACAACATCACCTCCGGACAAGCCTGGTCGTATGGTGCAGAGTTCTTTTTGCAGAAAAAAACGGGAAGACTCAACGGCTGGTTAGGTTATACTCTTTCGTGGACACAACTACAGTTTGATGAAGTTAACAATGGTCAAAAATACTGGGCACGTTACGACAGGAGACACGATTTTTCAATTGTAGCCATTTATGAACTTCGTCCCCATATCACATTATCCGGAACCTGGGTTTACTCAACAGGTAATGCCCTGTCGCTGCCCGTTGGCGAATATTCAAGGGTAAGCCACAACCCGTGGGGACAAAGCACCTATTATCACAACAATGCGTTCAACACCGAAAACACCCCTTTCAGTGTAACACCATGGAGCTATATCAATGATTACAGCAGCAAAAATGCCTTCAGGGCAGGTGCATACCACCGCCTGGACATCGGCATTCAAACAAAAAAACAAGTTGAAATATTTGGCGCTCCGGTTGAGCGTACTATAGAGTTCAGTGTGTATAACCTTTATAACAGGAAAAACCCGTTTTTTTATTTTGTTGAATGGCATTATGACCGGAGGCAGCTGAAACAGATGTCCCTGTTTCCAATCATTCCATCCATATCGTTAAATTTCAAATTCTGATTCATGAAACGTCTTCATATTATACCTTACAGAATTCGGAAAATAAAGGCCCAAGTAATCATCTGGACACCTTTCCTTGCTGGGTTATTTTTGTTCACTGCGTGCATCGAATTGGTTACCGACATCGACTTTCCGGATCAGGAGCCAAAAGTAGTTGTGCATTCCTTTATCTCGCCTGCTGATACGGCCGCCATGGTTTTACTTACCTGGTCGAAGCCAATCAGCAAACCCGGTAATGACGGAATTCAATTTATTGAAGATGCCTCAGTGCAAATCAACGACCTGAACGGCAACATGGCTCAACTTTTATATGATCCTGTTAGAAAGCTCTATATTGTATCCACAAGTGAATTTCAAATTTTTGCTGGTCAGCAATATGAGCTTCATGTAAATGTTGCAGGCCAACCGTTAATCAATGCAAGCGCATACGTGCCATTTGCCAACCAAAGTTTGGCTTTTCACAGGCTCGACACTTTGCCCAGTGCCGGACTGGACAGAGTTGTCGTAGAATACTCATTCACTGATAAACCGGGAGAAAGAGAAAACTTTTATGCTCCAAAGGCTTACCGGCAGATTGTAGTTTACGATTCGGAAAATGATACGACAAAGCTGCATCAGATAAAGATGTTTACGACTTACGGAGAAAATTATATTTCCAACAATGGGAAAGAGGGAAACACCTTTCAGTTAAGAGCTGAAACGTATATCTACAATGACCCTTTTGAGCCGGATGGTGGCCAGGAGGTGCAAAACCCAATCAACATCCTTTTATTAACAACAGATGAGCATTACTATAGATATCACCGGGCGTTGGAGAATTATTATCCGGATGATTTCTTTTCTGAGCCGGTGCACATTTACTCAAATATTGACGGCGGGCTGGGTGTTTTTGCAGGATATAACCAATCCGTGCTGGTCATAGAATAAAAATCCGTTTCACCTGCTACCCATAGCCGCTTCGACATCAGCCACGGTTTTAGGGATCGGTTTACCCAAAACACGATAACCATCTTCCGTTACAAGAATGTCATCCTCAATGCGAATGCCCCCAAAGCCGATATACTCTTTTACTTTGTCGTAGTTTATGAAGTCGGTAAACTTCTTCTCTTGTCCCCATTTTTCTATCAGTGCAGGTATGAAATA
>SLNX01000115.1 GCA_007132825.1 Bacteroidales bacterium
TCGAAGGCATACCAGGACCGTCCCCAGTTCATCATTGATTATGCAAAAAACCGCTTGCAAAAAGCGGCAAAAACTATTGGATATCTTGTTGAACGGAGAATAGCCGAAGAAAAACTTCTTCAAAGTGAAGAATACTTGCGAATAACACTGGATTCCATTGGTGATGCGGTAATAAGCACTGATTTACAGGAAAGGATAACCCGGATGAATCCGGAGAGCGAAAGACTCTGTGCTTGCAAAAGGGAACAGGCTATTGGAAAAAGACTGAGTGATGTATTTCATATCGAACATGCCCACACAGGAGAAAAGGTGGATAATCCTGTAAAAAAGGTACTGGAAACATCAAAGGTTGTTGGACTAGCCAATCACACAAAACTAATGGCCAACGATGGTAATGAATATCAGATTGCCGACTGCGCTTCTCCCATCAAAGACACACAGGGTAACATCATCGGTGTTGTATTGGTATTCCGGGATATAACCGAAGAGTATACGATACATGAGAAACTGAAGCATTCACATGAGTTAATGAATTATATTGTTCAGCACAATAGAAGTGCTGTTGCTGTTCATGACAAAGACCTGAAGTACATTTATGTAAGTCAGAAATATCTTGATGATTTCAGGGTAAAAGAGTCAGAGGTAATTGGCAAACATCATTATGAAGTGTTTCCCGATCTGCCTCAAAAGTGGAGAGAGATCCATCAGAAAGCGCTCACCGGTGAAATACATAGTGCAGAAGATGATCCGTTTTATCGTGCTGACGGAAGCGTTGACTGGACACGCTGGGAATGTCGTCCATGGTATGAATCAGATGGTTCCATTGGCGGTATAATCATTTATACGGAAATTATCAACGAGCGCAAGCACGCGGAAATGCGTTTACAAGAAAGTGAAGAAAAGCACCGGCGCCTGTTTGAAACAATGTCGCAGGGAGTGATCTATCAGGCAGCTAATGGGAACATTATATCAGCCAACCCGGCAGCTGAAAGAATGCTTGGTTTGTCATTGGATCAAATGCTGGGAAAAACTTCGATGGATCCCCGCTGGAAAATGATCACCGAAGATGGAGACAAAGTCCCCGGGAAAGATCATCCTGTTATGATTGCGTTAAAAACAGGGGAAAAAGTGGGTCCTGTTACCAGAGGTATTTACATTCCGGAAAAAGATAAATATGTATGGTTATCTATCACTGCAACCCCGCTATTCAGGCCGGGTGAGGAGAAACCCTTTCAATCATATGCCGTGTTTGATGACATTACATTAAAAAAACAACATGAAGATGAAATCAAAAAACAACAGCAGCTCATTCATACCATATTACATAATCTGCCAATTGGCATTGCAATAAATACTTTTGAATCTGAACCCAAAGTCGAGTTAATCAACGCAAATTTTGCAAAAATATATGGTTTGGAAACAACGGATCTTCCTACCGTTGAGTCTTTTTGGGAGGCCGTATATGAGGACGAAGCCTTCCGGGAAAAGATCAAAAACAGGGTATTATCTGACGTAAATAGTGGTGATCCAAAGCGAATGCAGTGGCACGACATCCCCATAACAAAAAAAGGAAAGGTTGTAAAATATGTATCGGCACAGAATATTCTCCTGCAGGATCATGGTCTTATGATATCCACAGTGACGGATACCACAGAGCGAAAGCAGACAGAAAATGAGATAATCAAAGCCAGGAATCTTGCTGAAGAGAGCCGTTTAAGGTTTAAAACACTTTTTGTCGAATCTCCTGTTTCCATTCTCATTCAGGACAAAGATACTGGTGAAATAATCGATGCAAACAAAACGGCATATACTTCCTATGGATTTGACAGCCTGAAAGAGATGCAAAAAGGTGAATTTTGGATGGATCCTCCCTATTCACTGGATGATGCTTTAAAACAGGTTGAAAAGGCGGATCGTGAGGGGTCTCATGTTTTTGAATGGAAAAACCGAAAATTGACCGGAGAGATTTTTTGGGAGCTGGTTACTTTAAGGCCGCTGGTAATCGATGGTGTGGAGCGTATGCTTGCTACATCGATTGATATTACCGGTCAAAAACAAAAAGAGCTCGAGAAGGAGGTGCTCTATGAAATTGCCAATGCAACATTTGCGTCTGAGGATTTGAAATCCTTGCTGGCAAGCATAAAGGAATCTCTTAATAAACTCATTTATGCCAAAAATTTCTATGTTGCATTATATGATAAGGAGAAAGACATGTTTACTATCCCCTACGAAGAGGATGAGAAAGATCAAATTGAAAAATGGCAAGCCAAGAAATCCACGAGCGGACTTGTAATTAGGAAGAGAAGGGCATTGCTGTTGAAAAAGCCAGATATTTTGAAGCTAATAAAATCAGGGGAAGTTGAGCAGATTGGTAATATGTGTGAGGTGTGGCTTGGTGTACCGCTGCTTTCAGGATCGGATATTATCGGTGTAATGGCTATACAGGATTACTATAATCCCAACGCGTTTGACAAAGGCAGCAAAGAGATCCTGGAGTTTGTTTCTTCACAGATCAGCATGGCTATTCAAAGAAAGCAGTTTGTTGAAGAATTGGTGATGGCTAAGGAAAAAGCCCAGGAAAGCGACCGGCTGAAGTCAGCATTCCTTGCAAACATGAGTCACGAGATACGTACACCGATGAATGGCATTCTTGGGTTTGCGGAACTATTAAAAGAACCACTCTTAACAGACGAGGAGCAGCAACAATACATCGAGATCATTCAGAAAAGTGGTGATAGAATGCTAAACATCATCAATGATATTGTGGATATTTCACGCATTGAATCAGGCCATATAGATATTACTTTGAAAGAATTGAACATCAATGAACAACTGGATTATATCTACACATTCTTCAAGCCACAGGTTGAAGCCAAAAGGATGCAGCTCATATTACCGGAATCACTTCCGGCAGAAAAAGCCTCAACAGTTACGGATCGTGAAAAGCTTTTAGCCGTTCTTGCCAACTTGGTCAAGAATGCTATCAAATACTCCAATGAAGGCACCATCGAGTTAGGGTGTAAAATTTTAGAGACGCAAGGACAAGCGTTTCTGCAATTTTACGTAAGGGATACAGGCATAGGCATCCCAAAAGACCGACAGAATGTAATCTTCGAGCGTTTCATGCATGCTGATATTGAAGACATAGAGGCCAGGCAGGGTGCCGGATTGGGTTTAACAATTTCAAAAGCTTATGTGGAAATGCTGGGTGGTGAGATATGGGTTGATAGCGAAGAAGGTAAAGGATCAACGTTTTATTTCACCATCCCATACAAAAAAGATCACCAGAATGCTGATAAAGAGAAAACAGACGAATCTGGTATTATTGTTCAAGACAAAGAAATCAGTCTGAAAATCCTCATCGTCGAAGATGATGAGTTGTCCTCCAAACTCATGGCAAGATTTTTAAATGAAGTTGGGAAGGAAATCTTACTGGCCTTTAACGGCAAGGAAGCAATTGACATTTGCAGAAAGCACCCAGATATTGACCTGATCATGATGGATGTTAAGATGCCCGGCATGGATGGTGAAGAGGCCACCAGACAGATACGCCAGTTTAACAAAGATGTGGTAATTATAGCCCAAACGGCCAAGGCACTCATTGGCGATAAGCAAAGCATGCTCGATGCCGGTTGCAATGATTATATCGCAAAACCAATCAATAAAGATCACTTGCACGCATTGATCGTAAAGTATTTTGGGGACTAGTTTAGAATATGTTTTTCTCTGAAATTTAGCAATCACAACCATAGTTTTCAAGGTGACTGCCAAAGTTTGCCAGCAAGAGGTTGAGAAAGCGTGCGAGAAGTCCAAGGCTGAAGGTGCACAACAACACACTGCTGAGCGCATCCGACCCACATTCATTTGCTGAGATCAGTAAAATGCCGGCCAGGTATTTCCGTTTAACCGTTAAAACTGACCAGATAGATAAGTACAGGTAAAAAATATTTGCCGTTTAAGATGATATTGTTATATATTTGTAGAAAATTAAACAATATTAGAAATACGTAAGCACGTCGAATAATCTCAAACGAACAACGAACAACGAACAACGAACAACGAACAACGAACAACGAACAACGAACAACGAACAACGAACAACGAACAACGAACAACGAA
>SLNX01000078.1 GCA_007132825.1 Bacteroidales bacterium
AGAAAAGTTTCATAAGAAAGAATGTCCATTTGTCTTCCGGGAAAAACGGCAAGGTGTCCCCCTTCATCAACAAAACGTTGCAACTCCATTGCAAGTCCGGAAGATATCCGATCCAGACCGTTCAGCAGAATCAGCGGATAATCTGAGAAAACGGAGTAATCGATTGAAAAGGCAGGCATGGTTCGGTAGCGGAAGAGCTCATTTCTGTCGTACAATGCCCTCAGGTAGGTGTTGCTTCCTGAACCTTCAATAGCGAGCACAGGTATTTCGGATGAAACCGTGTAGGTAAAATATAGCCTGTCGTCGAACGTAACCGGATAGTCAACAATTTCAACATACCCCTGTTGCAGTGCTTCAGAACCTGCCGACCATGATAATTGAACCTCCGTTTCACCTCCGGCTGCAACATTAAAAGCAACGACCGATCGCTGTTGCCCATTAATAAAAAGCCTCAGCGGTTGACTTTCCAGGTTTCTGTTTCCATCATTGCGGATGCGCACATGGAGGGTAACCGGTTCACCGGTGAGGCGAACTGGTGTTTCAAACCAACATGAATCAATAAAAAGGTTCTCCTCTTCCTGCGAGGGGAGTGGTATCAGGGAAGTCGGGAGTGTTAATCCGGGATCAAGCTCTTCAAGGCCAGAGGTGCTCTTCTGATAGTCACTGATCAGATAGGCTTTACGGTTTTCAAATGGCGCATTTGCAAAAAGCTCCTCTTTGCGTAACAGCACCTCCCCAATAGTGCGAACACGCGCACTGGGTTCAATCTCTCGCACCAGGTCAGTAAATTCCTCCCTGCTTACGAATCGCTGATGGCGTCCTTCAAAATCATTGGTGAGCAAAAGGAAACGATCGGCGGGTCCATACAATGATGCAATTTCCAGGGCGCTTTCCCTGGCTTCATCCAGCAAAGTCCCCCTTACTGACAGGGCATCCATGCTAAACGAGTTGTCAATATATATTCCGGTAGCATTACCGGCAGGATCTATATCATCACCGTCAGCAGGAATATATGGCTTTGCAAATGCCATTACCAGAAAGGCGATAGCCAGGATGCGCGCCAAAAGTATCAGAAGGTGTTTTAACCGAGATTCCTTGTCTGAGGCTTCACTGAGTTGACGGAGAAAGGCAACATTCGGAAAAAGAACCGTCCGGAATCGCCTGAAGCGAAAGAGATGTATGATCACAGGGATGCTGATGGCAAAGAGTGCGAACAGAAAACCCGGAAAAACAAAATTCATAACAAGAAAATATTTATCTTTTTATAATAACTCTGCAAAATTACATTTATTTCCCCCCGCCCGTGCGGCATTATTTCATCAACTGAAAAAAAAAGCGTATTTTTCCGAACTTTTAACAGCAAAGACACAATTATAACAAACCATTAATTTTTCATGATTATGCAAAATAAAATGTTAAAGCTAGTTTTTTCAGGGTTCTTGATGTTTTTTGTTTTGAATCTTCATGCGATTGAAGATGCGCGCATGATGCGTTTTCCTGACATCAACGAAGATCAGATCGTTTTTGTTTATGCCGGTGATATCTGGACTGTGGATGCTTCCGGTGGTGATGCACGCCAGCTTACTGCACACAAGGGTCTGGAGCTTTTCCCAAAGCTTTCGCCCGACGGGAAATGGATCGCATTTTCCGCTGAATACAGTGGCAGCCGGCAGGTGTATGTGATGCCTTCAGAAGGGGGCACACCCAAACAGCTTACCTGGTACAATGATGTCGGAAATATGCCACCGCGCGGTGGTTTCGACAACGTGGTACTTGGCTGGACGCCCGACAGCAGGAAAGTGTTGTTCCGTGGAAACAGGACACCTTATGGTGACCGAATGGGCAAATACTTCCTCGTTGACATTGAAGGAGGCCTCGAAACGCCGCTTCCAATTCCGCACGGGGGGTTTGGGGTTTTGTCACCTGATGGGAGTAAAATGGTATTTGCCTATGTTGACAGGGAGTTCCGAACCTGGAAGCGTTACAAGGGTGGACGAGCATCTAATCTCTGGATTTACGACCTGGTGGAAAACACCTCGGAGGAGATCACAGATTTTAAGGGTACCGACCATATTCCCCACTGGTATGGAGACAACATCTATTTTGCATCAGACCGCGACAAATGGCTGAACATTCACGTTTACAATACCAATACACGTAGTGTCAGGCAATTGACTTTTCACGACGATTTTGACGTGATGTGGCCGAGCGGTACCGGAAACCAACTGGTTTACGAAAGCGGTGGTTTCCTTTACAGACTGGATCTCGACACGGAGGAGGTGGAGCGTGTGGTGGTCAACATCAAATACGATTTTGCCAATACGCTTCCATACCGGAAAAATGTGAAAGAGAACATCCACAGCATGGCCATTTCACCTTCCGGAAACAGGGTGTTGTTTGATGCCCGTGGGGATATCTTCTCTGTGCCTGCAGGCGATGGAACGATTTTTAATCTGACACAAAGCGAGGGCGTAAGGGCCGTTTATCCACAATGGTCGCCAGACGGTAAATGGATCGCCTATATGGATGACAGCACGGGTGAATATGAGATCTATCTATTGGAAAACAAGGAATTTGCAACCCCGGTACAGGTCACGCACAATAGCCAGGGGTGGAAATACCAACCCAGGTGGTCGCCCGACAGCAGATATCTGGTCTTCTTCGACCGAACCATGAATCTGCAGCTACTGGATACCGAAACCAACAACGTTACTATTGTTGACAGGGCCACCGCAGAGGAGATCAGACAATATGATTTCTCCCCCGATTCACGGTGGATCACCTACGCAAAAAGCAGCCGCAACGGACTCGGCGCCATTTGGGTTTACAACATCGAAGATGGTCAGGCAATGCAGCTTACTGATGATGAATACGGCGAAAGCAATCCGGTATTCAGCAAGTGCGGCCATTACATATTCTTTACATCAAATCGGGATTTCAACCTGACCTTTTCTGATTTTGAATTTAATTACCTGTACAACCGCGCAACGCGCATGTACGCAGTGCACCTCACGAGTGCCAGTCCAAGACTCTTTGAACCGGTTGAAACAATTGAAGAAACCAATGCCGGGAATGGTAACGGCAACAATGATAACGAAGTACACGTTCGCATCGACCTAACCGGAATCAATAACCGCATTGTGGCTCTGCCTCCGCAAGCCGGCAGCTACTGGGGGTTACAGGCAGTTAGCGACGGACTCGTTTACTTTACCAACAGCGGTATGCGGCGCTTTACCATCAGCGACCAGAGTGATCAGTCGATCATGGACGGCATCAGAATGGGGATCGTATCTGCCAATGAAAGCAAATTCCTTTATGAGCACCGCGGCGACTACGGAGTGGCAAACCTGGCGCCCGGCCAAAGTGCCGGAGATGGCAAACTGGACCTCGACAACATGACCTTGCGCATCGACCCGATGAAAGAATGGGAACAGATATTCCTTGACGGCTGGCGCATTTACCGCGATTTCTTCTACGTAGAGAACCTCCACGCAATCGACTGGGACGGCTTTTACGAAAGGTATTCGGCAATGCTTCCCTACCTAAACCACCGGTTTGATCTGGATTATATGTTTGGTGAGATCATCGCGGAGACAAATACCGGTCATGCTTATGTAGACTATGGTGATTTTGAACGTGTTGATCGCGTGGATACAGGCTTGCTTGGCGCAGAACTGGAAGCAGATCACAACAGCGGGCGATACAGGATCACAAAGATCTTTGAAGGAGAAAACTGGAATGACGGCCTTCGATCACCATTGACAAAGCAGGGGATGGATATCCGTGAGGGTGATTTTCTGATCAGTATTGAAGGAGATGATATAACTACAGATGTTAACCCTTACAAATTCCTGGAAGGGCGTGTTGACATTGCCACGCGTATTAAGGTAAACAGCCGGCCCGATGCACAGGGTGCACGCACATTCACCATTCACCCGATCAGTTCCGAAGTGGAACTTCGTCACCTTGACTGGGTAAAAACCAACCGTGCGATGGTTGATGAGCTGTCCGGAGGCCGGATCGGTTACATTTATGTGCCCAACACCTCTTTTGACGGTAACAGGGAGCTGTTTAGGGGGATGTATGCCTATCACGA
>SLNX01000024.1 GCA_007132825.1 Bacteroidales bacterium
GCCGAGCTCTTACAATAATACTGTAAACCCTAAAGTAACATCGCTCAATAACTTAAGCCTGGCTGATCAGGCAAAACTCGTCCAGGTGTGGAATGTCTCTTTTGAAGACAGCGGCGTTTTTGATACAGGCGAAAACTACAATCTTACTTCACCCGGTGGTAGTGGGGTATTCAGGACCGCTTTCTTTGATGCGGACTACATCGGTGCTGCCATTCCGAGCGAACCGCAGATCATCACCGCTATTGTTCAGCAGTACATGGAAACGATTCAGATTACAGCAAGAAACCTGGATGACTTTGACATCTACACGGATACGCATCAACCGGAAATAGATGCCGTTAAGGTTTACCCAAATCCGTTCAGCGACAACATTTTCATCATGAATGAAGGAACCGTAAGATATGTGAAGCTTTATAATGCACAAGGGCAACTTGTAACACAAATTGATCACATTGACAGTCATGTTACGATACCTGCTTCACAAATGAGATCCGGGCTTTATTTCCTCCATCTCCACCTGGAAGATGGCACCACTTCGATCGAAAAGCTGGTGAAACCATAAGCAGATTACTTTCAAATAGTTTTTTTAGCATCCGCCTGAGGCATAAAAGTGCTTCAGGCGGATTTTTTTTACTCAATCTTAACCTCAATCTCAACCTCAAACTCAATTGGTATTTTTTTTGTAATTTCACGAACTTTTTGAATCAATATTATAAATAAAATCAGACTATGAATAAGGAAAAAATCATTCAGGAACATATATTCGAAATAAGCTGGGAAGTGTGCAACAAGATTGGAGGAATCCATACAGTAATAAGCAGTAAGGCGCCACTTCTGACCGGAAAATACAAAGACAATTACATCACCATTGGTCCGGATGTCTGGAAGGAAACACACCGCAATCCGGAGTTTGTGGAGGATCCGAACCTGATGCAGGCCTGGCGGGAGTATGCCGAACAAAACGGTTTGCATTTTCGCATTGGCAGATGGCAAATTCCAGGAGAACCCATTGCCATACTTGTGGATTTTACTCCCCTTTTCGGACAAAAAGACAAGATATTCTCCGATTATTGGCTGAAATTTGGTCTAAATTCGCTGAGCGGCCAGTGGGATTACACGGAACCGGCCATGTTCGGGTATGCTGCCGGGCAGGTGATCGAAAGCTATTATGACTTTTACCTTTCTGCTCATGACCGGCTGATTGCCCATTTTCATGAATGGATGACAGGTGCCGGTGTTCTTTATCTGCGCGATAAGGTGGCCCAGGCAGGCACAGTTTTTACTACGCATGCAACTGTTCTTGGACGTTCCCTGGCCAGCCACGGAAGGGAATTGTACAAACAGCTTGACCAAACGGATGCTGAAGCAATGGCCCTGGAGCTCGGGGTCTCTTCGAAGCATAGCCTCGAACAAAAGGCAGCTCAAATGGCAGACATCTTTACGACGGTTTCATCCGTTACAGCCAGGGAATGTGAGTTGCTTTTGGGCAAAAAGCCGGAGCTGCTTACGCCAAATGGGTTTGGCAGTGATCATATCATGAAAGATTCCAGTATTATGGAGAAACGGGTTGAAGCCCGCACCCGATTGCTTGATGTAGCACGTGGCCTTCTTAACCAAAACCTCCCGGAAGACAGCCTGCTCATTGCCCACAGCGGCAGGTATGAATTCAGGAATAAAGGGATAGACCTTTTCATTGATGCACTGGGAGCCATCAACAAAGCAAAACAGGATAAGCCTTTAATTGCCTTTATTTTGGTGCCGGCAAACCAGGCAGGCATGCGAAAAGAACTGCAAGACCGAATAAAATCTCCCGACTTTGATCATCCCGCAGAACAAGATTACCTGACGCATAAACTGGTTGACCCGGAGCACGATCAGATTCTTAACCGGATTCAGAAAGCAGGACTGAATAACAAACCAGGAGATGCCGTTAAGGTGGTTTTCACCCCTGCATACCTGAATGGTGAAGACGGCATTTACAACCTTGATTACTTTGACCTGCTTACGGGCTTTGACTTAACCCTGTTCCCATCCTATTATGAGCCCTGGGGATATACACCGATGGAAAGCATCGCCATGCACATACCAACCGTTACATCATCATTGTCAGGTTTCGGGCAATGGGTTGGCCAAAGCGAAAAAGATTTTGAAGAGGCTGTTTACATTGTTGAAAGGGATGACAATAACCACGAAGGGGTTACCAAACAGATCACCGATATCCTTTCCGAACGTTTAAAAGCAATTCAGAAATCGGGTTTTCATGGAAAGGATCATCCTTCTGATCCTTTGAGCCACAATGCTTTTGCTGATGCAAGGCACAAAGCGGCCGATCTTGCAAAAGGAGTCTTGTGGGACATCCAGATCAAGCATTATCATCATGCATACACATCGGTGATTGAGAAAGCAATGAAGCGCCATGATCAGTATAGGGATAAGAAACCACCGGCAAGATCAATTGCCTTGCCTCCGGTCGAAAGCATGCGGCCAAAATGGAAAAAGATATCTATTGAAGTCAAGGTCCCGGAAACTTTAAACCGGCTTCCCGTAATGGCCAGAAACTTATGGTGGACCTGGAATTATGAGGCCCGTGATCTGTTTGAAAGGATTGATCCGGCATTGTGGACAAAGTGTGAAAAGAACCCCATAACGTTGATGGAAAACCTGAGCATGGAGCATTACGAGAGGCTCGCTAAGGACAAAGCTTTCATGCAGGAATACAAAAAAGTGGTTGACAAGTTCAACAAATACATGGATGCCGGAAAACAAAAAGCCACCAAAACCATCGCATACTTTTCAATGGAATACGGTTTACACGAAACCATTAAGATCTACAGTGGTGGTTTGGGTGTACTTGCCGGTGATTTTCTGAAACAGGCCAGTGACGACAATGTCGATATGATTGGTGTCGGATTGCTTTATCGTTATGGGTATTTTACTCAAAGTCTTTCTGTAGGCGGAGAACAGCTCGACACTTACCATCCGCACGATTTTGCAAAGATGTCTGCGGTTCCGGTTCGCAAGGAGAATGGGGAAAGGCTGCGAATCAGCATAGCCTTCCCTGGAAGGACACTTCACGCAAGGGTATGGCGAATTGATGTAGGCCGG
The DNA here is from genome assembly GCA_007132825.1 of Bacteroidales bacterium. Taxonomy (GTDB): domain Bacteria; phylum Bacteroidota; class Bacteroidia; order Bacteroidales; family UBA7960; genus PUPG01. The sequence continues at coordinate 3,106 of SLNX01000024.1, forward strand.
ATACCGCTTTATCTCCTTGATACCGACATTTCTGATAATGCCGCCGTTGACCGCTTCATCACCCACCAGCTCTATGGTGGCGATTGGGAAAACCGCTTCAAACAGGAATTTTTGCTCGGCATTGGCGGCATCAGGGTTTTGGAGGCATTGGGAGTTCAGCCTGATGTTTTTCATTGCAATGAAGGACATGCAGCATTTACAGGATTGGAGAGGCTAAGAAAATATGTTCAGGATGATAAGCTCAGCTTTCACGAAGCCATGGAGGTTGTGAGGGCCAGCAGTTTGTTTACAACCCACACACCTGTTCCCGCCGGTCACGACTTTTTCAGTGAGGACATGCTACGAACATACATGCCTCATTATGCTGATAGGTTGGGAATTAACTGGGAAACATTCATGGGATTGGGTAAAATGAATCCGGAAAATCCTAAAGAGGACTATTCCATGAGTGTGCTCGCTGCGAAACTTGCCCAGGAAATTAACGGCGTGAGCCTGATCCACGGGAAAGTGTCCAGAAGCATGTTCAAGGAGCTTTATCCCGGCTATTTTCCTGAAGAATTGCACATCGGACATGTAACAAATGGCGTGCATTACGGCACATGGACCGCAAAAGAGTGGCAGGAATTGTATTTGAACACCTTTGGTGAGGACTTTATGAATAATGTTTCCGATCCGGCGGCATGGGAAAAAATTTACGATGTACCGGACGAGAAAATCTGGGAAATACGCAATAAAAAGCGGAAGCAATTACTCGATTACATCAGGGAGCGCTTACTGGCGAACTTGTCGAGACGGCAGGAAACACCCAGAAAGATATACCAGATGATGGAGGCCGTTAGTGAAAACACGCTGACGATTGGCTTTGCCAGACGTTTTGCCACCTACAAAAGGGCACATTTGCTGTTTAATGACCTCGATAGACTTTCACGCATAGTGAACAACCCGGAGATGCCGGTTCAGTTTATCTATGCCGGGAAAGCCCATCCGGC
>SLNX01000226.1 GCA_007132825.1 Bacteroidales bacterium
GCTTCAGCGCGTTCCATTTTCTTTTCACGCAACAAATCCCGTTTAAGCTGCAAAATGTTTCCTGTGGCTGTAACCATCAGTAACATTTCCCTGATCTGATCAGCCATTTCCAGCATACTTCGCTTCAGGTAGGCATAAATTTTATCCCTTTCAGGGTCTGTCACGGAAGAAAAATTGTGTTTTAACAGCTGTGCATAAGTTTGCTGCAAATTCTCTAACTCATCCGTAACGTATTCTCTTCCGCTGGCTTTAACAAAGCGATTTAGCAATACCAGCGCATCAGCGAGCCGGTTCCTGTGAATTAATTTACAGATATTCGTATACGTTTTTTCTGTCTCCACTTTTTGCATATTGAGTTTTTCTTGGTGTTATCGTTAAACAAATTGCGGGCCACACTAAACATCCTGCAATACATCTGCTAGAGGTTCAGCCTTTCAGCGCTAACAAAACAGCGATCGGTAAATCGGATGATCGCCAATCCAACACCTTCATAGGCGGCAGAATATGCCATGGTTTTTCCTATCTTCTGTTTCCATTGACCGGTTATGCGCGATGATTCGTGAATGTGGCCATGAAGGGTAAGCATCGGTTCACGGGCTTCTATAAACTCTTTTACAGCAATGCTTCCTACGTGGACATCCACAGGCACATGATCCACCATTACACCGTCGAGTCCTGCCCTGTCGAGCATTGTTTTGTAAGGTGGCGTATGAAACAAAAAGATCGCTTTTGACAAATCATCATTGCCAGCCAATGTCTGCAGATCTTCCCTGATGGTTGAAAACTCGACATCACCATCAGGGTCAACGGTTCTGTATCCATCCGTGGGATGCACGCATCCGGGATCCACATAACGGGAAACATCGTAACGCTCCCAATCTTTGAGGAGAAAAGGGGTTGGTGGCACCATGCCATAACCATATACCACGAAATCATCCAGCGGTGCCTTTTTCATGTGCATGAAATGCCATAAGCCCTCTTTTTCATGATGAATAAATCGCGCCTCCTCCTTCCGCGGATCGTCATTGCCCAATATTACAAATACCTCCGGATAATCATGCTTCAGCTTGTTTTTAAGCTTTATAAATTCAGGTGCAAGAAAACCGTCAACAAAATTCACAGGCTCTGCCTTGCTATTTGCCCGGTAGGTTAAACCGGCCGGCAGCAGGTCGCCACCAAAGAAAACAGCCCTTGGTTTGTCTTTTTCTATCTGTAAAAACAGTTTCTCATATTTACTGACATTTCCGTGAAGGTCTGAAACAAAAAAGTACTGCTTCATCTGTTTGTAATTTGTTATGTGTTTGATATTCTGTTCTTTATGCTTGTATTTAAGCTTCCCCTTCAGGGCGCTAAAGGGGTGTTGTCCGCATTTACCCAGGGCGTTGCCGCTGGGCTGAATTAAATTGCCCTTTTCAGGGCGTTACATCTCCTACGTTCTAGCCTCCAACTTCCAACCTCTAACCTCTAACCTCCAACCTCTAACCTCTAACCTCTAACCTCTAACCTCTAACCTCTAACCTCCAACCTCTAACCTCCAACCTCGGGGTTACATAATCTTCACCCGATAATCGTCATGGGGGGTCATTCAACCTCCTGTTTTCTCAGCAAGCGTGCACTGTTGTTTACAGATTCCAGCATAACGGCATAGCTTGTTTTTTGTTTGATGTCTGCATCTGTAATGATGTGCAGATCGACAAGACTGCCTTTCGCTTTATATTTTGTTCTGCATTCATTAAGCGCTGTAAGGCATAAGCCCCACCCATTGCACCAGGCCTGCAAAAGATTGTGTTTTGCCGGTTCATCGGTGCAATGTGCAAGCAAATCGATGTCGGAACACGGACCGGCCTCACCGGTTTTTACACTTCCGATAAGGTACAACGCTTTTACACCATAAGCTTGCATATCAAGGCTCTCGGCCAGCTTCCTGACCATATCAAAGCGCCATTCCCAATGTGATTGTTCATTTTGCATATCAATCACAAAAGTACAAAAAAACCCCCTGCTAAACTGATGGCATTGCAGGGGGTAATCCTTTAAAAAAATCTCCATTATGGATAGTAGATCGGGCCTTCAATTCCCAGTGGAATATTCAGCAGGATCCATGCTATGAACATGGGTATCCTTACGATCATGAATGCGATTGCATAAGGTAACATGACAGAAATAATGGTTCCGATTCCGATGTTTTTCACATATTTCTGGGCAAAAACGATCACCAGCGGGAAATAGGGCAGCAGAGGTGTCAGGATGTTTGAATAGGAGTCGCCAATCCTGTAGGCTGCCTGTGTGGTTTCGGGAGAATAGCCCATAAGCATGAGCATGGGCACGAAAATCGGTGCCAGGATCGCCCATTTCGCGGAGGCACTACCAATGATCAGGTTGATGAAGGAGGATACAAGGATGAATGCCACCAGGAGCGGAATACCTGTAAAGCCAATGTTTTGCAACCCGGCAGCTCCCGATATAGCCATTATGGATCCGAGATTTGACCAGATAAAGAACTGAACCAGGTGGGCGGCAACAAACGCGAGAACGATATAACCTCCCATGGTTCCCATGGCTTCAGCTGTCATGTTGGCCACATCCTTATCCCCTTTGATTGTTTTTGCAACCAGACCGAAAACCAGTCCGGAAACAAAGAACAGGATAAACATTAATGGCACGATCGAGTTGTAAAAAGGGTTCATTCCTCCATCTGCATCGCGGAGTACGCCGTTTGCAGGAATCACCGCAGCAGCAATCAAGCCAAGGATGACGATCACCGAAATACCGGCCCAGAGCAGACCTCTTTTTTCCTGACGAGAGAATGTATTGCTGTATGTTTCATCATCTTCACCTTCATAGCTTCCCAGTCGGGGTACAATGATCTTTTCGGTGACCCAGGTGCCGGCAAGACCGATCAGCGGCACGGATGCTGCCATCAGGTAGTAGTTTGACAATGGGTTGACCGTATAACTTGCGTCCATAATGGTAGCTGCAGATTGGGTAAAGGCAGCGATCATCGGGTCAAGTCCGGTTGGCAGGAAGTTGGCTCCAAAGCCCCCGGAAACACCTGCAAAAGCAGCAGCCAGACCAGCCAGCGGATGCCTCCCCATCCCTTTAAAGATGGCTGCTCCCAGCGGAATCAGCACTACGTAACCGGCATCTGCGGCTACAGAGCTGACCATACCTGCAATCACGATTGAAAACGTAATCAGTTTTTTGGGCACTTTGGCAACAAACACCCTGAGTGCTATGGCAATCAGTCCGCTGCGCTCAGCGACACCGATCCCCAGCATCACAACCAAAACCAGGCCTAAAGGTGGGAATGATGCAAAGACCTCCACCATAGAGGTCAGAATCATCTGAATGTTGTCTGCCGTTAACAGGTTAACGGCAACGATTGGCTCCTCTACTTCGGGCGACGGATGCTCGGCACTGATGCCAATGTTTCCGAATATGAATGAAAGCACCAGAACGATCGCGATCAAAATGGCAAACAAAGTTACCGGTTGCGGCAACTTATTTCCCAATACCTCTATTTGGTTCAGGATCCGTTGCATGACACCCTCCGGTGCCTTCACACCTTCGTTAGTCCCCTTTTCTTCTGTCGTCATAAGATTTGTAGCGTTAGTTTATAATGAATTGGTTTAATTTATAAAAGTCCCAAAATTAATGGTTTCCTTCAAAACACAAAAATTTATCGTGTTTTGTTGCTGTTCTGCTTAATCCATGCCCACATGCTACCGAATAATGGTAACACTTCCTTCAGCATAGCGCATTTTACCCATCCTGGCATACTGGAGCACATAAAAATAGGTGCCATCAGGTGCATTTCCGCCATCCCACCAGTTGTTGTAATAATCGTGGTGTTCAAACACCCGCTTGCCATATCGGTTAAAAATTACGATCTGTGCATTGGGATAATGCTCAAGGTTCAGTATTTCAAACTCATCGTTAATGCCGTCACCATTGGGTGTAAACACATTTGGGATGGTCAGGTCACAATTCTGATCAGTAACGTCCAAATCAAAAAAAGCGACACATCCCGTGATGGTATCTGTAACGACTACGGTATAAAGCGCGGGTTCCTTAACCATCAGTGTGTCATA
>SLNX01000200.1 GCA_007132825.1 Bacteroidales bacterium
ACGAAGGGCACAAAAAGGCACAACTCGCACTGGACATGTACTTTTACAGGATAAAAAAGTATATCGGTGCCTATGCTGCAGCAATGGGTGGCGTCGACCTGATCATTTTTACCGGAGGTGTGGGTGAAAACGGACCGGAAACCAGGGAAGCGATCTGTAAGGATCTTGAATTCTTAGGTGTTTCATTCGATACAGAGAAAAACACAGGTCTTAGAAGTAAACTGGAAATGATCTCCAAGCACGACTCAAAAGTAAAGGTAATGGTTGTGCCCACCAATGAAGAGCTGGTTATCGCTCACGACACCCTCAAGGTTGTAACCACACACGACAACAACGAAGACATATAAAACGCTGTCATTTGAATAAAAGCCCTGTAAATTATCATTTTACAGGGCTTTCTTGTTTAATTAAATCAACAAACATGAGGTTTCTACACCTGAGGATATTTTTTCAGTAGGTCCATAGGCCTCATCAACATGTCAACATATTGTGCTCGTTTGTAGGCATAGGGATCCTTCACACCCTCCTTTGAAAGCTTACCGCGGAAGTCGTCAAGGCTCTTGTAACCCTTAACCTCCATCCATTGGGTCAGTTCTTCAATCATCTTGCCAATATGCGGCACTTTATGCTTGTAGATTGCGCTGACAACCTGCACAGAGTCAGCTCCGGCAAGAATCATTCTGGCAATGTCATCGCCACTGAATATTCCCGTGTTGCTGCAAATGGCTGCATTTATCTGCTTGTGCAACAGTCCGGCATAACGCAACGGCAACCGGTAGTCTGAAGACTGGCTGGCATTAAACGGAAAATCGTGATCCTCCGTTTCAAGGTTTATGTCGGGCTGGAACAACCTGTTGAACAGCACAAAACCATCTACACCAATTGCATCCATGCTACTAATCAGGTGCAGCATGTTAGTGTAAAAAGGACTCAGTTTAACACTGATGGGAAGTCTAACTTTTTCTTTGACAGTCTTAAGAATATCAAGCTGCTCCTCTTCAATTTCAGCTGCAGACTTTTCAAAACTGCCGGGCGTTGCATAAAAGTTTAGCTCCAATCCGTCAACACCTGTTTGCTCCATCTGAACCGCATACTCAACCCAGGTTTCAGGATTTATGCAATTAAGACTTCCGATAACGGGAATATCCAAAGACTTTTTTATTGAGGAAAGCTTCTCCAGATGCTCCTCCGGTCCGGCATGTTTTAAGTTGGGGAAAAGATTGATCATCTCAGCATGGCGCTCGTCATACTCATGAAGGGCATCCTCCATCTCCATGCTTTCCAGATTGATCTGCTCTTCAAATAAGGATTTAAAAACGATTGCTGAAGCACCGGCATCTTCGATCTTTTTTGCAATATCAGGCTCAAGGCTCAGGTTGCAGGCTCCGACAATCAATGGGTTCTTTAAATCAAGACCCAGGTAATTCGTTGTTAAGTTTGCCATAATAATTTTCCCTTTTGTTAAATTGATTGATAAATATAATCAGATTTTTTCATTTTAATCGTACTTGCGCAAAAAAAAGAGGACTTATTGTTGTCTCAAATGATCATTTCTATAAATAAAAGCCAAAGCTCTTAAAAATGTTTGATTTCAGGATGTAAATTTGACGCCTTGCCCCGGATTGCCGGTTGCCACAGACACACTGATTAGCAAAATTCGTGATTTTTTGTATCTTTACACATTGTTACATTGTTGATTTTCAATATTTTAATTTAGACAAATTTAAAATTAACATGGAATTACAAAACAGAAGGTCTTTTTTATGCAGGCTTGCTGCTGTTCCGGCCATCGCGGTTATGGGCTCCCTGATGCCATTCAGGTTGCTCTCCAATTCCAAATACGAATTTAACTACACCAGTTCAATGAGCAAATCAGGCAGTAAATACATTCCTTCCTATGTGTCTTTGCAGAAAAAGGGCATACTAAAGGAGCGCGGGGAGGTTCTTTTTGATGAGATGCGTCATTGCCGTTTATGTCCGCGCGACTGTGAAACAGATCGGATCAGTGGCACACGAGGCGACTGCAGGGCAAATGCTGATCTGGAGATCTCGTCTGCAAGTCCACATTTTGGAGAGGAGAGGGAGTTGGTTGGACGCAGTGGTTCAGGAACCGTCTTTTTTACAAATTGCTCGATGGAATGTGTTTTTTGCATCAATTATGATGTCAGTCAGGGTGGTCAAGGACGGAGGTATCGCATCAGGGATCTTGCAAACATGATGTTAATGCTGCAGCGGCATGGCTGCCACAACATCAATCTCGTGTCTCCTACGCACTACATGCCACACATTCTTTTGGCACTTGACAGGGCTGCAGCCGATGGCCTGAGGCTTCCGATCGTATACAATACCAGCGGATGGGAGAAAACGGATATGCTTGAATTTCTCGATGGTGTTGTTGATATATATCTTACAGATTTTAAATATGCAGATAATGATGCCGCAGCAACATATTCACCCGGTTCAGGCAATTATTTTGAAATCGCCCAAAAAGCTTTACTGGAAATGAACAGGCAGGTTGGTGTTGCGCATGCAGAACCGGAAACGGGTCTGATCAGCAGAGGGGTAATGATACGTCATCTGGTAATGCCAGGCAACGTTGCCCGGTCAGACAGGGTGCTGCGATGGATTGCGGGTAATCTTCCAGAAGATACCTATGTAAACATCATGTCGCAATATACACCCATGTTCAAAGCTTTCGAATTTCCGGAAATTTCGAGGCGCATTACCCGAAGCGAATACAACAACGCGGTGTCAGTAGCCCGTAATGCGGGATTAACAAATCTCAGGCTTCAAATGAGGTAATGAAATGGCAAAGGGGGAATGTAATGAACATTCCCCCTTAACATTTTGCCACCAAAACAACTACAACATTAACCAGAAAACAAATAATAAGTCATTAAATAAAATCTGGTTTTTAAACGCACCATAAAATTACAACCTTTTTTTAAAACTCCCAACTTTTCAGATCAAAAGTTTTCCACAAAACCTTTAAAAGTTTTACGATAGCTGAAATACGAGGCCAGAATGCTTAGCTATTGGGGAAAGCGTGAGAAAGGATTTCTGTTTATTGCGGATGGAAAGCCACCTTGTTGATAAAAACCCGGAATATAAGGATTATAACCACGTGATGTACTTACCTCGAATCCGAAACGGAGGTTTTCGTTTACCCGGTAATCCAGTCCGAGCATCATACCCTGTGGGTTAAAAGCATTACCCATTTCCATGGCATTCCCCATGAAGTCAAAACCGGACTGTTCGAACCATGTTCCCCCGGTAATAACCAGGTTGGGGTTTAGCTGATAGGCTCCGAAAGCGTATATTGTCATGCTTGTAAACCGGTTATCAGCCATATCATGAAATGGGACGCCACCCATTACGGATGCCTGACCAGGGACAAACCCACTCATCCTTGAGGAGGTAAATATCGTACCAACCTGCAGGGAAAACTTTTCAGTCATGTCCCAGTTCATATTGGGTGCCAGGCTTTGTGAAAACATATTTCCATAAGAGCCCATCGAGCTGAATGAAGTCCCTACCTGGAGACCAAAATGGGGCGTACTGTTTTGCGCAGGTGCAGTGAATGCAGCAAGCAGCAAAAACAAAACCACGATCAGGTTTAATTGAATCTGTTTTTTCATGATTTTGCCATTTAAACCACAAATATATTACTTATTAACGTCAAAATCAATACCATCTTGCAGCAGAATTAATAAAAAATCAAAAAATCCATAATGAATTGCTAAATTTGAGGTTGAGGGAGCTGGGAGCTGGGAGCTGGGAGCTGGGAGCTGGGAGCTGGGAGCTGAGAGCTGGGAGCTGGGAGCTGGGAACTGGGAACTGGGAACTGGGAACTGGGAACTGGGAACTGGGAACTGGGAACTGGGAGCTGGGAACTGGGAACTGGGAACTGGGAACTGGGAGCTGAGAACTGGGAACTGAGTGTATAGGCTGGGCTTGATCAGTCTGGCATGTATTTTTTTTGAGCGTTCGTAGGGCCAGGGCTTGACCTGGCCAAAAACAAGGAAAAATGACTGCTATAAACATAGTTATTAACCCCGAAAAGTGTAAACAAAATTCAGGACGGGTCA
>SLNX01000138.1 GCA_007132825.1 Bacteroidales bacterium
ACGGCCACGGATTGCGGCGGACCGGCGTACAAGTGTTCATCAGCCGAATGCTCAAGTAAGTCCAGGCTGATACGCACCGGAACCGGCATCACACGTGTGTATGGTGAGGATTCCAGCAAAATTGTCTTTTCAACGCCGGGTGCCTCAACGGTATCAATGCTGCTGATGAACTCTGTGCGGATGAAGTTCAGGTTGTTGACAATTTCGTGTCGTGAAGTGGGATTCAGGACAGGAAAAAATGGCCAAGGGATCAGGTTGATCTGTGGCCTTCCCCCTACGAACCCTGTTGTTACAGGAATGGGAGCTGCATTTAAATCTTTCAGCAATACGGGGTTTAAGCGTACCCCATAGCGAAAGAAAAAATCATCCAGGTTGATGTCCCATCCTATACCGAGCGTTTCATCGGCAACCATCAGGCTGTCCATATCGGCAAAAACAGGATCAACGAGCCACAACATCGATCCACCCTGCATCAGAAACTGATCCAGCAAATACTTTTCCGCTTCAGAGAAAGGTTGCCGTGGCTTTGCTGAGATTAAGGTTCTGTATTCCCCCAGGTTTTCAAAATTTTCAGCAATCGAGATTCTGTCAACATGGTAATAATCTTCCAGCGCTCGATAAATCGATTCAACGTAACGGGCCTCCAATTCACCATGTCCTTGAAGAAATGCAATTTTTTCTTTTCTCTCTCTGGTAACTTTAAGAACTGATGATGCCAGTTTGTATTCAATAGCCATTGTTGCCTGGTGTAATGCATCCCTGACAGAGAGCCCGGGATTGTCATGGAGCAGATGGACCGGTACCTCCCTGCCTTTGTATGAAACCAATGCACCGGGAAAGATCACGCGTTGTGAACTTGCATCACCGGCCCGAGTTTGCACTTGTGCAGGCTCCAACCCTCTTTCGGCAAGCTTTCGATAATACCGGCGCAATTCCTGTGGATCATCACCGGCAGCGCGCGACGGACTGATGAATTCATATTGGACATAACCAGACCATGCATTGAACTCATCAAGCATATCCCGTGTTTCGTTTCGAAAGCGCCTGAATTCGGAGGGCAGATCCCCATCCAGATAAACCCTAAAAAAGACCACATCATCAAGGTTTTGCAACATTCTTTTGGTTGCCGGAGATAGGGAGTACCGTTTGTCAGCAGTCATATCCAGGCGCACAAACCATTGTTGGCCAAAAAACTGAACAGCCAAAACAATCAAAAGAATACTCAGCAAGGGAGTAAGAAACCTGGCAGAACCAGTTTTCCGGTTAAGAACCTGGTTTGTTGCTGTGAGAAAGACGATTATCACACCAAAAAAATACAACACATCGCGACTGTCGATCACACCCCGTCCCATAGAAGAATAATGGGGATACAACCCGATGTTCCGGATGATTTGATCGATCTGGTCAAAAGCCTCCAGCCTGTGGATCATTTCAAAACCTATGTAGAGAAAACCTGATAAAAACAATGAGATAACGAATGCTACGATCTGATTCCTTGTCAGGGAAGAGGCAAATAAACCAACGGCAACAAATACCATTCCGAGAAGAAAGAGTCCGGCATAAGACCCCACTAGGCCACCCAGATCAACACCTGGAGGAGCTGAAAGAAACCTTAAACTGGCGTAGAAAATCAGGGTCGGGAGCAATGCCACAGCAACCAGAACAACTCCGGCAAAATATTTGGCGAACACGATCTGTAATGATGAAAGAGGTTTCGTAACCAGCATCTCGTAAGTTCCGGAACGGAACTCATCGGAAAGGAAACGCATCGTAACAGCCGGTATAAGGAAAAGGAAAACGAAGGGTGCCAGGGAAAAAAAGCCATTCAGGTCGGCATGGCCCCCTTTCATAACATTATATTCAGAGGGAAAAACCCATAGAAACAAACCGATGATAATGAGGAAAACGGCAAGTACCACATAAGCGATCAATCCATTGAAAAAGCCGTTGATTTCCCTTTTTATCAGTGCCCACATTGTTAAGTTGCTATTCCGTGTCAAACTCTATGATTACCGTATCATTGATCTGCAGCCCAAGTAAGGATGCTGCCTTGCCCTGATTGATTGCAATTTCAAGAAAACCGGAGGTTCCAAACAGTGCAAGTCGCTCACCGGTAACAACATCTGAATAGGACTCGTGCAATTGTCTGATCGCCTCACCAGGGAGCCGAAATCCTATTACAAATTTGCGATTCTTTCCCACTTCCCTGAAAAGCTTTTTATCTATATTTACAAACACATTCTCATACCCATCAATAAAAATAACCTTTCCTACGATCTTTTCAGGATAAACGACCGGCTTAAACGCAATCCGTTCATTCAGTGCCGTATGCGGATGTCCCATCTCCTTTAACGGTTTTCCGGCAGCAATCATTGCAGCAGCCTTTACAAAAACATCCTTTGTTGAAAACGTAAAATAATCAGAATCTTGTATAATATCCAATTCAACAGCTTCTGAGTGGGGCGTATCAAAGATCAGAGAAAAGATCCCGTTATCGGCTCCGATGAAATAATGTCCATCATGATGCACCAGTATATGAGGTGTATCAATGCCCGCTTCAGTATTAACACCCAACAGGTGAATAGTCCCTTTGGGGAATTCAGGGTACACATTTCGCAAAATAAAGCTTGCTTGCATAATGTCGAAACAAGCAATGTTGTGTGTCACATCAATGATCTGTACACCAGGTATTTGCTGCAACAATGCACCTTTTACTGCTCCTGCATAATGGTTGCCGCTGCCCCAGTCGGTTGTAAGGGTGATAATGGCCATGGATCTGTTGCCTGTTTTTGATTTATTATGATGAAAGAGGGCAAACCAACAAAATATCTGACAAAAATATTGTTATTTTGCACATCAAAATTAATGAAATAATGGGTGAAAAAACAATCAAAATTGAAGGAATACACCCGCCAGACATTTTCGGACTGCGTGAGGAAAAGCTAAAACTGCTACAAAGTATCTTTCCGAAGCTAAAAATCGTGTCGCGCGGAGAAGAACTCATCGTAATCGGCGATAAAGCGGAAACCGCTTTTTTTGAAGGCAAGCTTGAGCTGATGCTTGCACATTATGACCGATTCGGCAAGCTAACCGAAGAGAATATCCTTGAGATCATGGCTCGCGAGAACGGTTACGCTGCGTCAGTGACCGCAGATCAAAAGGATGGGGACTTACTCCTTTATGGGCGAAACGGAATTGCAATCAAAGCCCGCTCCCCCAACCAGCAGCGGATGGTCGACAGTTTTAGGAAACACGACATGCTCTTCGCCATTGGTCCGGCAGGAACGGGGAAAACCTATACAGCCGTTGCATTGGCGGTACGTGCCCTAAAAAACAAAGAGGTTCGTCGTATCATCCTGGCTCGTCCCGCTGTGGAAGCAGGAGAGAATCTTGGCTTCCTGCCGGGAGACCTGAAAGACAAACTGGACCCCTATCTCCGCCCCTTGTATGATGCCCTGCGGGATATGATTCCACCAGCGAAACTTGCCACATACCTGGAAGACGGAACCATCGAAATTGCCCCGCTGGCTTTCATGCGTGGAAGAACCCTCGACAACGCCTTTGCCATTCTGGATGAAGCACAAAACGCCACTGAAAGCCAGCTGAAAATGTTCCTCACCCGTATGGGAAGATCGGCAAAATTCATTATTACAGGTGATATTACACAGATCGACCTTCCAAAACACCAGGTACCCGGACTGTTTAGGGCCATCAAAATCCTGAACCATGTTAAAGGGATCGATTTTGTATTCCTGAATGAAAGGGATGTGGTACGCCACGACCTCGTTACGCGAATCATTGAAGCGTATGCTATACCAAAAAAAGAAGAGAAAAATGAAAAGTGAAAAAAGCTCGAAGCTGGAAGCTGGAAGGAAGAACGGAGACCTGAGATCTGAGATCTGAGCATTGCGTCCTTGGCGCCTTTGCGGTGAAAAATAATTTAACGCAAAGACGCAGCGAGCGCAAAGAGATATTTGTGGACAAAAGAAGTAAAGACTTAAGAGACTTTAGGGACGTAAGAGACTTTAGGGATAACGCAACAAAAAACAATAAACAATAAACAATAAACAACAAACAA
>SLNX01000224.1 GCA_007132825.1 Bacteroidales bacterium
AGGCTTTGTTGCTCGGAATGGGTTACGAAAATGTACGGATCATCCCCGGTGGTTTTGAAACCATCAGGGAAAATGTAATGGAGGGATTCAATCCGCAAAATGCTTTTTACAGCAGCGACAAGGCCCGATTTGACTTCCCAAGGTTTATGAAAGCCCAGACCAAAGAGTCCACGGAACAAAGGCGAGCAACCCAATCGATGCCAGAACCCCCCGAACCAACTGCCATCCCCGGCGGTTGCTAAGTATCGGTGAACGGTGAACAGTTAATGGATAAACAGCATTAACCTACAATCAACAATTGATAATTAACAATTAGTACACAATCGCATCCTCCTCATTGAGGTTGTCATTATGATCATCTTCCGGCCCGGAATTCTCCTGCTGGTCACCAATAACTTTTTTAAATTCCTCAAAAAAAAGCTGGTCCAGTGATAGCGCCTTTTTAACATCCTTGAGCGCTTCCTTTTTTTGTCCGTTTAAAAACAGGGCTTCGGCACGTGCCATATAGGCCAGTGTTAGCTTTGCTTCCAGTTTAATGGATATGTTGAGATACTCGTTTGCTTTACGGTATTCCTTAAGGTTTAATGCAGCAATCCCTTTCCCAAGCCACGCACAGGAGCAGGCCTTGTCGATGTCGGCGGCCCGCTCAAAGCAGTCCCGGGCATTGGAAAAATCTTCCCTGACCAGGTACAGCCCTCCCAGATCGCACCAGGCCTCTCCATTATCGGGTTGAATATCCAACACCTTGTTAAGATCCTTCATCGCTTTTTCATACTGTTCATTGGAACCATGAATCATGGCGCGGGTATGCAGGTAATCCAAATTGCTTTCATCAGTTTTTAAAAGCGCCTCAATATCTGTTAATGCTCCTTCGTGGTTTGATGTTCTATAATAAGCACAGGCCCTACCATATAAAGCATTCTGATCATTTTTTTCTTCAATGATGCGATTAAAAACAGCAATGGCATCATCAAACTTTCTCTTAAAAAAAAGCTTCCAACCATCTTCAATACTGGCCTCCGTCTTCTTCTTTTTTGTTTTTGCCATAAGAAACTTCCTTTTTCTATTTCCGATTCAAATATCAAATAAAATTTTTAATAATCAAACCCGCTATCAAAAAAACATTTTTCTTCAAAAAAGGCCTAACTTACCAAAACAATGAAACTGCAAAGATTACAGAACATTTTTTACGTAAATTTGTATTTCTTTTAGCAAGAAAAATTTAGAAAAGTTTTATCAATTGCCGGTATTGTGGTTTTAAAAGCGCATGAACCTCATCCTGAGTTTCAAATATGAAAAACAACCCAAGTCCGCATAATTTCTTTTATATGGATCAATTAACATATCTGGGAAATATCGAGGGCAATAGCCTGGAACAGCTTTACCAAGATTATCTGAAAGATCCCGGACTTTTGGAACCGGGCTGGCGAAAGTTTTTTGAAGGGTTTGAATTTGCCAGGATGCGCTACCCTGATAGCGACGCACCAACTGAAGAGGAGGTGATCCGTTTCAGGAACGAGTTTAACGTGATAAACCTGATCAATGGTTACCGTGAACGGGGGCATCTTTTTACCAAAACAAATCCGGTACGTACCCGCCGGCAGTACAGGCCCACTTTGGATCACCACAATTTTGGCCTGAACGATACAGCCCTGAAAACCGATTTTCAGGCAGGGAATGAGATCGGCATTGGCAAGGCCTCCCTTAACAAGATCATTGGCCATTTACAGCAAACTTACTGCCAGAGCATCGGTGTTGAATATATGTACATACGAAAGCCTGAGATTGTACAATGGTTGAAGAACAGGATGGAACAGGTTAGGAACACACCCGATTTTGACATTCCCAGGAAAAGGCAGATCTTGTCAAAACTAATTGAAGCGGTTGGTTTCGAACAATTTGTAAGAAAAAGATTTCCCGGACAAAAACGTTTTTCGCTGGAAGGGTGCGAAACATTGATCCCTGCACTTGATGTTTTAATGGAGCGGGGCGCTGATTCTGGCATTCACGAGTATGTGATAGGGATGGCACACCGCGGGCGACTGAATGTGCTGGGAAACATCCTGAAAAAACCTTATCATAAAATTTTCAGCGAGTTTGAGGGTAAGGAATATGCAGAGGAGACATTGCTTGGTGATGTCAAGTATCATCTTGGCTGTACCCTGGAAACGACTGTTGGGGATGGGAAAAGCATCCGTCTTCACATTGCTCCCAACCCAAGCCACCTTGAAGCAGTTGGTCCTGTGGCTGAAGGGATCGCCAGAGCAAAAGCAGACCACAGGTATGGCGGTGACCATAAAAAAGTTGCGCCGATTTTGATCCATGGTGATGCATCGATAGCGGGCCAGGGCGTTGTATATGAACTTCTTCAAATGTCGCAGCTTGAGGGTTATAAGACCGGTGGCACCATTCACCTGGTGATCAACAACCAGCTCGGATTCACTACAAACTACCTGGATGCCCGCTCTTCAACCTATTGCACAGATGTGGCCAAAACAATTCAGGCACCTATTTTCCACGTCAATGGCGACGATGTGGAGGCCGTAGTTTACACCATCGAACTGGCAATGGAATTCAGACAGCGTTTCGGCCTCGACGTATTCATCGACCTGCTCTCATACAGAAAATACGGTCACAACGAAAGTGACGAGCCCAGGTTTACCCAACCCATCCTATATAAGATCATTGAAAAACACCCCGATCCTGCAACCATATACGTCGGGAAATTGCTGGAACAAAAAGCGATCAATGAGGAGGAGGTAAACACCTTGCGTGAATCGTTCTACAAGAAAATGGAACAGGAGCTGGAGGTGGCCAGAAAAATTGAAAAGGGAGATATCGACCCGTTCCTCATCAAAACCTGGGATGGCTTCCAAAAAGGGTCTAAGAAGGACTTTTTACAGGAAACCGATACACGCATCGACATCGAGCGCCTTTTGGCACTTGGCAATAATATTACCAAATTGCCCGACCGAAAGGGGTTTTTCCGAAAAACAGTGCGGATGATGCAGGAACGCAGATCCATGATCACCGATTCGGCACGAGTCGACTGGGCAATGGCTGAAAGCCTGGCTTACGCTTCCCTCTTGTATGAAGGTTTTCCAGTCAGAATTTCTGGCCAGGATTCTGAGAGGGGCACTTTCAGTCACAGGCATGCCGTTCTGAAACTTGAAGATTCGGAAGAGGAATATGTGCCATTAAAGCATGCAGACAAGGGTCAGGCAAACTTTGAGATATACAACTCCCCTTTGTCAGAGTATGCCGTCTTGGGTTTCGATTACGGCTTTGCCATGGCCAGCCCGAATAGCCTGGTGATTTGGGAGGCGCAGTTTGGTGATTTCAGCAATGGTGCACAGATCATCATCGACCAGTTCATTGCAAGCGCCCAGGAAAAATGGAAGGTACAAAACGGAGTGGTGCTTTATTTACCTCACGGCTATGAAGGTCAGGGACCTGAACACTCAAGTGCGAGAATGGAACGTTTCCTTGCTCAGTGCGCCAGGGAAAACATGCAGGTAGTAAATTTAACCACACCTGCAAACCTGTTTCACCTGCTGCGGCTTCAGATGAAGCGCCCATTCCGGAAGCCGATTGTGCTGTTTACACCCAAAAGCCTGCTGAGACATCCGAAGTGTGTGTCGCCGCTGAGTGATTTAAGCGAGGGCAGATTCCACAGCGTGATTGACGACAGCGAAGCAAATCCCGATCAGGCAGATCGCTTGCTGTTTTGCAGTGGAAAGATCTACTATGACTTGCTTGAGGAGAAAAAACAAAAGGGCTTTAAAAATACCGCCATTGTGAGGCTGGAGCAGCTTTATCCACTTCCGCAGCAGGAGCTTGACATAATCAGGGAAAAATACAAAAGAGTCAAGCGTTGGCTGTGGGTTCAGGAAGAACCACGAAACATGGGAGCCTGGCCCTATCTCTCTATGAACCTTAAAGGTTTCAGCATGAGTGTGATCGCCCGGCCCGAAAGTGGTAGCCCGGCAAGTGGTTCAAGCCAGTTTCACCAGATGCAGCAGCGAAAAATTGTTGAAAAAGCCTTTGAGGAATGCAATTGTGA
>SLNX01000100.1 GCA_007132825.1 Bacteroidales bacterium
ATCATTCGGGCAATGTCGTTTACGGCATCCCATACCTTAAGGTTTGTGTAACGTAGGTTGAGTTCGTTTCCAATGCCCCAGCCGAGCAATGCGGGGTGATCTTTAAGTTCTATCACCTCTTTTCTGAAACGTTCAAGTTGTGCGGCAACGGCTTCCTCATCATCGTAATCAAATCCGTGTCTCTCGCGCGCCATATCCAGGCCCATCATCACCATAAGGCCATGTTCGTAGGCTTCGTCAAGAATCTCCAGGGCTGGACGCTGTCCGTTATCAGTGCGCCAGGTGCGGAAGGAGTTACCACCGTGTGCTGCTATCTGGTAGCAAGGTCCGAATTCGCAGCCTGCTCCTTTTACAAAAAACTTTTCCCCATTTACGAAAAGACGGTATTTGCCGTCAACTTCTCGCATCTCCACATGAGACGGGCCTTCTGACAGATATTTGCTGCCGGTATCCTGCACCGGGCTGCAAGCGAAAAATAGAATCATAACAAGAATGGGAAATTTGGATTTTAGGGTTTTCATTTTATTGTTGTTTATTGTTCGTTGTTCATTGTTTGTTGTTCGTTGTTTTTGGGTTTGTTGTCGTTTCCCCGAATGGGAGGATGGACTCTCCTGTCGGAGGATTCCATCTCCGGGGATGATACCTGGGAGTTTCCATCCTGCGATAGCAGATGGAAACCTCCTGATTGGCATTCTACCTTCTACCATCTAACTTCCAGCCTCCAGTTTACTTCACCAGCTGTTCTTCAAGCTCTTCCAATGACTTGCCTTTGGTTTCCGGAACAAATCGCCAGACGAATATAAATGTCAGTAATCCAAAGACGGCATAGATCAGGTATGTTGCTGCCGAACCCAGGTATTCCAGCTGCACCGGGAAAACGGTTGCCACTGAAAAACTGACAATGGAGTTCCAGAAGCCCATGATTGAGATGGCCAGACCACGCAATTTATTTGGAAATATCTCTGAGAGCAATGCCCACATAACAGGACCCAGTGAAATGGCAAAGGATGCCACGAACAACAAAAGCCCGATAAGTACCCATATAGAATGGATGCTGATTGAGTGTTTGAGGATGATCTCCTTATAGTTGTTGTACGTATCCTGCCCAACTTTTTCCCTGACAAGGCTGAAAAAAGCCACTTCATTCTCAAAAGCTTCCCCTTTTAGTTCTGATAAGGTTTTGATTTTGTTTAAGTGGTGTATTTCGACATCCATCTCTTCAACCTCAGTGATCAGGTTTTGCATGGATTGCTCATCTATTGTGTATTTCGCGTTTATAAATGAAAAACTGACGATCAGCATTGAAATGCAGATGCCGGCTGCACCGATATAGAGCAGCGGCTTACGACCAAACTTATCAATCAGCAGCATGGCAGCGACTGTCATCACAACATTGGTAACTCCAAGTATTGCTGCCTGAAGAAAAGCAGCATCTGTACCACCTCCCGCCATTTCAAAGATCATGGGAGCATAATAGAATATGGCGTTAATTCCGGTGATCTGCTGAAAGAAAGCAATACCAAAACCGATGATTAAAACCGTTTTCATTCTTTTTGAAAACACATCTGACCATCTGGCTTTGTCCTTATTGATTTCTTCGTGGAGGCTGGCTTCGATCTCATTAAACACAATGTGTGACTTATCTTCCCCATTGATTCTTGCCAGAACACTGAGTGCCTCCTCATTGTTGCCTTTTTGCATGAGCCAGCGCGGACTTCTCGGTACCATGAATAACAATATCAGGTAAATAATTGCCGGTATGGCTTCCACTCCCAGCATAACCCGCCATTTCAGATCGGGATCGGCAATGGTTTGCTGAAAGTAATAATTTGAAAAGTAGGCAATGGATATTCCCAGTACGATGTTGAGTTGGTTGAATGTAACCAGTCGGCCCCGCATTTTTTTTGGGGCGATCTCTGCTATGTACATGGGTGCAACCAAAATGGCCATCCCCACACCCAAACCACCAAGGATGCGTGCAAAAAGAAAGATTACGATGTTAAACGACAAGGCCGTTATTATTGCGCTTGCCGCAAACAAGACAGCAGTTAACTTAAGGATGTTTCGCCGGCCAAATCTATCAGCCAAACGACCTGCAATAATATTTCCACCGATGGCTCCCAGGATGAGAGAACTTACAGAAAAACCAATCAGCATCGAACCGGAATCCAGGCCGAAAGTTCCACGATAAAAGGGTGTTGCTCCTGAGATTACCGCACTGTCAAACCCTAGCAGGAACCCACCCAGAGCCACCACCAGGGATATAAAAATTGTGTATGTTTTTTTGTTCATTTATAATGTTTTCAAATTAGGGTAGGAATCTTCTGAAAAGGGAACTTTCAAAGGAGGACATCCCGGAGAATGCCCTCCTGTTGAAATCAATCAACCAATCATTCACAATTCACCAAAAACAATCCTATTAATAGCCAGCATTTTGATTAAACATACCGTCAGAAAGGTCCACTTCTGTTTGTGGAATTGGCAGAAACCCTTTTGTTGCAGTGTTGAAGGTTACATCAAAAATGGACTGTTCGCCCACATAGTTGGGTCCCCGAATACCGGAGTGTGACAACTCCTGGCTTGCATAGTCGAGACCTCGCCTGAGCAAATCAAAGTAACGGATCCCTTCAAGGGAAAGCTCAAGCCTTCTCTCTCTCCAAATGTTTTCCTCTGTTGCAGGAACAGGGTCCAGTCCGACCCTTTCCCTGACCCTGTCAAGGTATTGCTGTTTATTGGGACTATCCATTTCTGCAGCCATTAACAATACATCAGAGAATCGGATTACACGGAAATTATTTGTCCGGTTCAGCTCAAATTGTCCGGCACTTCCGTAATGCGCAGCATCCGTCGTATATTTTTTTGAAAAATAGCCCGTGTGCTGATACCCTTTGGATAACGACCCATCCAGCTCCTCTTCGAGAAGGATTGTGTGCTCAAAGCGGGGGTCATCCTCCATAAATTCGGCTAGTTTATGGCTTACTGTTCCAAAGCTCCAGCCGCGGTTCCAGTTGCTTGAACTGGTAACCCTCGGACCTTGCATCTGGGCGGCCAGGTTACCGTTTCCTCCACGCGGGTAACCCCAGTCCCACCAGGTGGGGGAATCACCGTGAGAAATTTCGAAAACGGACTCTACACCAAATTCACCTTCAGGCTGAAAATTATGGGAATAATCATCAAGCAGATCATGGCCGCTGTTGGCAATGAGGTCCTCCAGCTGGGCAAGTGCATAAGCACGGTCAACAGTCGTGCCACCTGCATCCAGATTTGCACCATACACGCCATTGTAAAACAAAAACACCCTGGCAAGCAAACCCTGTGCAGCCCACTTGGTAATCCTTCCGGTTTCCTCTGTTGGAACAGACTCCGGAAGATCGGCAATGGCTTCAATTAGGTCAAGTGCAATCTGGTCATACACCTCTTTGGGTGTGTTTTGCTCCTGGCTGTATTCTGAAGGACCGGATATGGTTTTCAAAAGCAAAGGGATGTTTTCAAAAAACCGAACCTGTTCAAAATAAAAATAGGCGCGCATGAATTTCACTTCAGCAATGGTTCTTTGCTTGAAACTCTCAGATGCTTCGATTTTTTCAATAATTTCCAAAAATAGATTGGCCCGATATATCCCAATGTAATTTTTGATCCAGGTAGCGTGTACAACCGGGTTTGGGGTCGGAATGTTATGTGTGCTCAGTTGGTTAAATTCCAGTCCGTCGTTGGCGTCAGAACCACCACCAAAAGCATCATCCGATAAAACGTCGGCCACGGTCAGGAAAGGTGCCCAACTGACACCCGGTGTGGATTGATAGGTAAGTACATCATAAACAGCCACAAGTGCCTGGAAGGCATCCTCTTCGGTTTGGTAAAAATTTGTGCTTACTATCACATCCAGTGGTTGTAAGTCAAGGAAGTCGTCGCTGCACGCGTTAAACAAAATAATTAGGAGCAGAAACTTTACTGATTTTGAGATTATATTTTTCATTGTTTTCATATTTTTCATTAGAAAGTAATGCTTGTTCCTAGGCGAAAGGTTCTTGCGTGGGGATATACACCCCTGTCGATCCC
>SLNX01000086.1 GCA_007132825.1 Bacteroidales bacterium
CGATCGCCGGAAGACATCATGTGCGCTGGTCTTTCTTTGTAATCAACAAATTCAGGGATTCCGGAATAATCAATCTCAAGGAGATGGAGGATCACTTCCTGTCCTGGTTTGGTAAAAATGCTGAAAGAAAAACCATCTCCGGGGGGTGCCAGCACCTGAAGCATATGCCAGGGTGTTTCACCAGTTGGAATCATTTCTATTCTTTCCTTATTGATTATTTGCATTGATGGCGTATGAGGTCCTGAGTTTACATAAAGATTCAGGTGGGCGGTTTCACTTGGTGTACGAACGTGAAATGAAAGTTTGCGTTCTTCATGAATCATGGTATCGGCCAGCAAACTGACTTCCGCTGATGGCCTTGGCGGATAATGGCTTGCCTTTGCAAGCACTTCCCCCTCATTGGCCGGATAAAATCTGTTCAATGGAATCGTGTCTGTGGCCTCCGAAAGAAACTGTGCTGTCCAGCCATCCTTGCTACCCATCCAGAAAACCTGACCGGTATTGGCGTCTGTAGCATAAATAACCTGGTTTTGCTTACGGTACCTTTCATTGTACTCAAAACCGGTTGCCTTGAAAAGAAGAAAAAACAAGCCTGTGAGGAATAAAATCCCGGGAATCAACCAGGGTTTTCTTCGTGTAATAAGGTATAGGGAAGGGATCAACAGTCCCATCACCAGTCCGGCAACCACCATTGTAACCGGTATCAGCGCCGGCCCCATGGCTTCAATAAACAGTTTCATGATCACAGGAAACCAGGATAAAAGCGGAATGGAGAAAACCAAAAAGACAACAAGATATAGCGGTTTGACAACAACCATCTTTTTATTGAAAACAGAAAGACCGAACGGAACAAGAGCAATCACCAATGGCCAGACAACCAGATAGCTTGCACCCGGCATAAGGAAGGATACTATAAGTATGAGCACGATCCAAACGATAATTGCAGCTGTCCAGAGATCAAATGTATTAGTCGGTTTCCAATGTATCCAAATAATCCAGGCTGCGAGCGCAAGCACGATAAGGGATTTTAACATTATTCCGTCGCCACCGGCCCAGACAAGGAGAATGAGCCAGGAAAAAAGATAGGATAAATGCCATTTTTTGACACCGCTGCTGATCATGTGGAAAAATGCCATAGAAAATGCGACAGCGATCAGGGAAAACCAGAACAGTAGTTGTAACTGATTGTACTGCAACAATCTGTAATCTCCTCCGGGGTAGATCGATTTAAGTATTTCAAATGCGGCATCGGAAGCCAGGTAAATGATAAGCAACTGGATCGCAAAAGAGATCACGCTGAATAAAAGCCTCAGCAGGTTAATCGTTTGATCGCGAACCCCTTTTACAATGAGCAATAAGGCTATCAGTGCCACAATCACCGAAATTGCCGGCACCCAACCGTATGGATAGTGCACAAAGCCGTATCCAATGGTATTGAAGTAAACAGCGTTTTGCGTGGCATTCGGTTCAAAAGCCACATTGCCAAAATGCAGTAACAATGCGGCCAGGTGTGAACCATGGTGCTGGATGGATCGCAAGTCGGTATTCTCGATATTGTCACCTGCGGTATGATAATCAAAGCTGTTTCCAATGTAGGCAAAATTCAGTCCCTGGTAACCGTCGTGCTTGAATACATTGTAATCGGTGGCGGTTCCGATTCGTTTGTAAACTTCCACGGTCATGGAGTTTCCTACAGGATAGGGTACCGTTCCGGCAAAATCCCTGATGATGTTCAGGTTGTTTTCACCGGTTTCGAACATGATGCTCTGACCGGATGTCCCCATTGCCTCAAGGTTTATGATCAGATCGATGTTTTCAGCCCACGGATGTTGTTCCTTAAAGGCCTGTGCCCCAAGCAAGCCATATTCCTCACCATCAGGAAAGAAAAACACCAGGTTGTTTTTCATGGGAGGATGGTGTTCGAGCATCCTAAGCACTTCCAGCATGGTCACCACGGCGGCGCCATTGTCGGAAGCACCAGGAGCGTTGATCACCGTGTCGTAATGTCCCATGATCAGGATGGTTTGGTCGCCCTGCGTGCCCGGAATCTTCAATAGCAGGTTGTTGAGGTATGCAACCCGATGAAAGAAGCGATAAGAGGAAAACAATGATGTAGTATGGACTTCCGGTTCGTAACCCATTGCCTCAAGTTGTGTGCAAACATAGTTTAATACCTCCTCGTTGGCCTTGCTACCGATGGGATTAGGCCTGGAGGCAATTGGGGGAAGGTGCATGGCCGCGCGCTCTGCAGAAAAAACTTCAGGAGGCGCTTCGGAAGAAATCACAGCAGGGGGCTGGTTGATTCTCAGATTAATGAAGATGATCAGCGTGATTGCCACTGTAACCAGGATTGCAGTAAGCAATGCATCACGGCTCAAGGTTTTGTTTTGTTTTGTTGATGTCATGATTGGATGGATTTGTGTTACCTGCCTCGTTTAAGCTTTTCCACATCTTCGCGCAAACGGTTTACCTGCTGCGCCAGTACGGTATTGCTGAAACCCTCTTCGGGCATCTCGCTGCTTATGTAATTGATGAATTTCCAGACCTCCCTGACATCATTGACGTGCACTTTATAAGGTTCATATGCCGGATTCAGTGAGTGAAGCATGAGTGTGCCATCTTTCCTGATCCGGTTCTCCACCACCTTGAATACCACTCCGTCGTTCAGGGTATGAATCACATAGGCATGGCGGTTTCGGATCAGGTTCCAGTTCTGCAGAAATTCACAGGTTACCCAGGAACCGTCGGGTATGGGCAACATGCTATCACCTGAGATCTGAAAACTCCGGTATTTTTTTTGCTTTGAAAGGAAAGGCATTTGGAATGTCGGCAATACTTTGATGAATTCGGGATCGGCAAAACCGGTGCGATAACCTGCCTTGGCCTTCTCCGATACCAGCTCAATATTCTCCTCATTGTCGCGATCCACGGTTGTGGCCAGCACGCGAAGCTTACTGCCCGTGAGAAAGACATCGTATCCGCGCTCCAGCTGCGACAACTGGCTCTCTGCCAGCGACGACAGGTCGGTTTTAACCAAAGTGTCAATGGAAACATTGAAATAGCCCGAAAAGGCCGCCAGCGTCTCCAAACCCGGCTGGGCCACCCCATTCTCATAACCGCTCAACGTGGAACGTTTTAACCCCAACGCAAAAGCCACGTCATCCTGAGTGCGCCCCCGCCGCTTACGTAAAAGCTTGATGTTTTTTCCAAAATAACTCATTTGGGACAATTATTAATTGTTAATTGTTAATTGTTAATTGTTAATCTAAACTCCTAAACTCCTAAACTCCTAAACTCCTAAACTCCTAAACTTCTAAACTTCTAAACTTCTAAACATTTTTGACTATATTATAACCAGTTTTTTGATCAATTTTTAATCAAAGATACATATTTTTCTGAAAAACAAAAGTTTTTTATAAAAAAAATGCAGCACGAAAGACGACATATTGTTCATTTGGATCAGGATACTTTTTTTGTATCGGTGGAGCGTTTGCGCAACAGCAGTCTGATTGGAAAGCCTGTGATTGTCGGAGGGATGGGCGACAGGGGTGTTGTGTCGAGCTGCAGCTATGAAGCCAGGCAGTTCGGGGTGCACTCGGCCATGCCGATGAGGATGGCCAGACAGCTCTGCAGCGAAGCCATTTGCATACGTGGAGATCTGGATCTGTACAGCAAATATTCCCGCATGGTAACAGACATCATTGCCGACAGGGCTCCCTTGTTTGAGAAAACATCCATCGATGAACACTATATCGACATCACCGGGATGGACAAGTTTTTCGGTTGCCACAAGTGGGCTTCGGAGTTGCGCGGGTTCATCATCAGGGAAACAGGACTGCCAATTTCGATGGGCTTGTCGCTCAACAAAACGGTATCGAAGATCGCCACGGGGGAAGCCAAACCGATGGGACAACTACACATTGACGCACCCGTTGTCATGGATTTCCTCGACCCGCTGTCGATCCGCAAAATTCCGATGATCGGTCCAAAAACCTATCACAACCTCCGAAACATGGGGATCGCCACGATCAAAACACTGC
>SLNX01000140.1 GCA_007132825.1 Bacteroidales bacterium
AGCAATGATAACAGATCCAATTGCAGATTATCTGACAAGAATAAGGAATGCCATTAAGGCCAACCACAGGGTTGTTGAAGTTCCTGCATCGAACATTAAGAAAGGGATCACAAAGCTTCTTTTTGATAAGGGGTATATCCTTAATTACAAATTTGAAGATGATCAGGTGCCAGCCACGATAAAAATTGCACTCAAGTATCATCCTACCACCAAAATCCCGGCGATCAATGAAATTAAGCGCGTGAGCCGTCCCGGTCTTCGCCGCTATTGCAACAGCAAAGAGCTGCCTCGGGTTTTGAACGGATTGGGTGTGGCCATCATTTCAACTTCAAAAGGCTTAATCACCGATAAGGAAGCAAGAAAACTGAATGTGGGTGGAGAAGTAATTTGTTACGTAAGCTAAAGGAGATACAAATGTCAAGAATAGGAAATTTACCGATTAATATCCCTGCCGGTGTCACTATAACGGTATCAAAGGATAACCAGGTGACGGTAAAAGGACCCAAGGGGGAACTAACGCAAGCTATAGATCAGGATATCAGCATCAAAATTGACGGCGATGTACTTACTGTTGTTCGCCCCAGCGATCAAAAGCGTCACAAAGCACTTCACGGTCTGTACCGTGCACTGATCAACAACATGGTTGTAGGTGTTTCGGAGGGCTATAAAATCGTGCAGGAGCTGGTAGGTGTAGGATATAAAGCATCAAATACCGGCCAGCTGCTCGAACTTTCACTTGGGTATTCGCACGGTATCTTCTTTGAAATTCCAAAGGAGGTAAAAGTGGAAACCATCACCGAAAGGGGAAAGAGCCCAACTATTGTCCTGGAATCTCATGACAAACAACTGATCGGACAAGTCGCTGCTAAGATCCGCTCTTTCCGCAAACCTGAACCTTATAAAGGTAAGGGTATCCGCTTCCAGGGCGAAGTGATCCGCAGAAAAGCCGGTAAAGCAGCAGCTGCAAAATAATAAATAACAAAATATTTAATTCCTTTATCAGGATGGCAACAACTAAGAAAATTGACAGAAGGACCAGAATAAAATACCGCGTGAGGAAAAAAGTGCGCGGTACGACTGAAAAACCCAGGCTATCTGTTTTTAGGAGCAACAAAGCTATATATGCACAAGTGATTGATGATCTTGAAGGTAAAACCATTGCTGCCGCTTCATCAGATCCTAAAGATATTGGCGATAAAAAAATGACAAAAACAGAAAAAGCACGTGAAGTTGGAAAGGTAATCGCTGAGCGTGCAAAAGAGGCAGGCATTGCCAACATTGTTTTTGATCGCAACGGGTACCTGTATCACGGAAGAGTTAAATCATTGGCTGAAGGAGCCAGAGAAGGAGGCTTAAAATTTTAAATTATGGCAAACGTTAATATCAAAAAAGTTAAGTCCAGCGAGATTGAATTCAAAGACAGGCTTGTAAGCATACAGCGTGTTACGAAAGTTACCAAGGGAGGCCGGACATTCAGTTTTTCTGCAATTGTTGTTGTGGGAAATGAAAATGGTGTTGTTGGCTATGGCCTCGGTAAGGCAAAGGAGGTTACGACAGCCATCAGTAAGGGGATTGATGATGCCAAAAAGCATCTGATAAAAGTTCCCGTTCACAAAGGTACCATCCCGCATGCCCAAGAGGGTAAATATAGCGGTGCACGCGTATTGATCAAGCCTGCAGCACATGGTACCGGTGTAATTGCCGGTGGTGCGATGCGTGCTGTTTTGGAAAGTGTTGGCGTTACAGATGTTTTGGCCAAATCAAAAGGCTCCTCAAATCCGCACAGTGTTGTAAAGGCAACGATAGATGCACTGACCCAGCTCCGGGATCCTTTTGCTGTTGCACAACAGAGAGGTGTAAGTCTGGAAAAAGTATTTAACGGATAATCTTAATATTGAACCGGAAATGAAAAAGTATAAAATTGTTCAGATCAGAAGCAGAATTGGAAGGCCCGGGATCCAGAAAAGGACACTGGATGCTTTGGGGTTGAAAAAGATGAACCGGCCGGTTTATGTAAATGCTTCACCCCAGGTGGAAGGAATGATCCGTAAGGTAGCACACCTTCTTTCTGTTGAAGAGATAAATGACTAATTTCGTATTGACCAATCTTATAAATTGAAAACATAATGTACTTAAGCAATCTTAAACCAGCAAAGGGTGCTGTTCGGAAAAAGAAGAGAATTGGGAGGGGAGAAGGTTCCGGAGCCGGCGACACTGCAACACGCGGACATAAAGGTGCCAAATCGCGCTCAGGTTACAGCCGTAAGGCAGGTTTTGAAGGGGGACAAATGCCTCTTGTACGCCGTGTTCCAAAATATGGTTTCAAAAACCGAAACCGTGTTGAATATACGCCCATAAATCTTGATACGCTGCAAAACCTTGCTGAGAATAAAGGTCTCGACACATTTGATCAGCAGGTACTCATAGCCAATGGTCTTGCATCAAAGAATGATTTGATAAAGATTTTAGGCCGTGGCAAACTGACAGCAAAAATTAACATCACCGCCAATGCTTTCTCTGATGCAGCTGTAAAAGCAATTGAGACAGCAGGCGGAACTGTAAACCGGATATAAAGTTCAGGCATGAAACGTTTTTTTCAAACACTGATTAATATTTATAATATTGAGGATCTGCGTATCAGGATCTTAAATACTTTGGGTATCATTCTGATATACCGATTGGGGTCTTATGTGGTATTACCCGGTGTAGACCCTGGTCAGCTTCAGCAGCTTCAGGCACAGACACAAGAGGGATTGCTCGGACTGTTGAACATGTTTTCGGGCGGTGCTTTTTCCAATGCTTCCATTTTTGCGTTGGGGATTATGCCCTACATCAGTGCATCCATTGTGATCCAGCTACTTGGTGTTGCTGTTCCCTATTTTCAGAGATTGCAGAAAGAGGGTGAAAGCGGTCGGAAAAAGATCAACCAAATCACACGATATCTCACCGTGTTCATTACAGCAGCACAAGCGCCAGCATATTTGGCTAACCTTGTCAGCCAGTTGCCCCCGCAGGCCATATCTCCATTTGATCCGGCCTCAACCGGTCCATCACTCTATTTCATGATCTCCTCTGTGATTATCCTGATTTCCGGTACGTTGTTTGTCATGTGGCTCGGTGAAAGGATTACCGAAAGGGGTATAGGAAATGGTATCTCTCTGATCATTATGGTTGGAATTATTGCACAACTTCCATTCGCACTGATGGCTGAATTTATTGCCCGCATGGAAGAGGCCGGTGGTGGTCTCGTTGTTTTTCTAATTGAAATTGTGATCCTGATGTCGGTGGTTGTGCTTGTAATCCTGCTTGTTCAGGGCCAGCGACGTATCCCCGTGCAGTTTGCAAAACGCGTTGTCGGGAATCGCCAGTATGGAGGTGTTCGCCAATACATCCCCCTAAAGGTGAATGCTGCCGGTGTGATGCCGATCATTTTTGCTCAGGCAATCATGTTTATCCCCATTACTTTGGCAGGTTTTTCTGATGCCCTGAGCGGATTTGCAGCCACCATGTCAAACTTTACAGGGTTTTGGTATAATTTTACTTTTGCTACCCTGATCATTCTGTTTACCTACTTTTATACGGCCATTACCGTTAATCCAAATCAAATGGCCGAAGACATGAAAAAGAACGGTGGTTTTATTCCCGGTGTAAAGCCAGGTAAACGCACTGCCGAATTTATAGATAATGTGATGTCACGAATCACTTTGCCCGGCTCATTATTTCTGGCTTTTGTTGCAATAATGCCGGCATTGGTAAGTTTGATGGGTGTAACCGGACAGTTTGCCCAGTTTTTCGGGGGGACATCCCTTTTGATTATGGTAGGTGTTGTACTCGACACCCTGCAGCAAATAGAAAGCCATTTGTTGATGCGCCATTATGATGGTTTGACCAAGTCCGGTCGAATTAAAGGCCGTTCTTCGCCCATGGGGATGACAGGCTAAACCAAATTTGGGCATGAGTATTTTAAAGACTATTGAGCAAATAGATAAAATAAGAGAAAGTTCTTTACTTGTTGCAAAAACGCATGCGGAACTGGCAAAGGTGATTCGACCGGGCATAACCACCCTGGAGCTTGATCGCATTGCTGAAACATTTATCCGCGATCATAATGGCATCCCAGCTTTTAAGGGCTATCAAGGGTTTCCATACGCTTTGTGTATTTCACCGAACGAGGTTGTAGTACACGGATTCCCAAGCAATAAACCGTTGGAGGAGGGAGACATATTATCCGTTGATTGTGGTGTGCTGAAGAATAAATATTATGGTGATTCTGCCTACACCTATGCGATAGGTGCCATCTCTGCTGAAAAAGAAAGGCTGTTGCGTACAACTTTCGAATGTTTGAACATTGGCATTGATCAGACGAGGGTAGGAAATTCGTTGGGTGATGTGTCCTGGTCAATACAAAATCATGCCGAGAAGGCCGGTTATTCAGTTGTCAGGGAGCTTATTGGCCATGGTGTAGGAAAGGAGCTTCACGAACCTCCGGAATTGCCCAACTATGGGAGAAAAGGCAGGGGGATGAAAATAGAAAATGGCTTGGTTCTTGCGATAGAACCAATGATCAACATGGGTAAGCGTTTCATTGTTCAGGAAAATGATGGGTGGACCATCAGGACCGCCGACAGAAAACCGTCGGGACATTATGAGCATACGGTTGCCGTAATAAACGGGAAAGCAGAGCGTTTGTCAACTTTTGAATTTATAGAGCAAGAACTGGAAAATAACAACAATAATTTAGTCATCATTCGTTAAGTGATATGGCAAAACAACCTTCAATCCAACAAGACGGAACCGTCATCGAGTCCTTAGGGAACGCGATGTTTCGGGTTGAACTGGAAAATGGGCATATCATCACGGCCCATATTTCAGGGAAAATGCGCATGCATTATATAAAAATCCTTCCCGGAGATAAGGTGAAAGTGGAGATGTCGCCATACGACCTTACGAAGGGCAGAATTACATTCAGGTATAAATAACCATTAAACCGGAAGAAATGAAAGTAAGAGTGTCGGTAAAAAAGAGAAGTTCTGAGTGCAAAATTGTGCGCAGGAAGGGGAAAGTTTACGTAATCAATAAAAAAAACCCTAAGTTCAAGCAACGTCAGGGTTAAAAATCAATCATATAAAGAAATACTATGGCACGTATAGCTGGAGTAGATATTCCAAGAAACAAAAGGGGGGCGATCAGCCTCACCTATATTTATGGCATTGGCAGAAGCAACGCTTTGAAGATCCTGGAAACTGCAGGCATTGACCCTCATAAGAAGGTGGATGACTGGGATGATCAGGAAATCACCAAAGTGCGTAACATTATCAACG
The DNA here is from genome assembly GCA_007132825.1 of Bacteroidales bacterium. Taxonomy (GTDB): domain Bacteria; phylum Bacteroidota; class Bacteroidia; order Bacteroidales; family UBA7960; genus PUPG01. The sequence goes on from SLNX01000140.1 coordinate 5,322, forward strand.
AGGAGTTTAAGGTTGAAGGTTCATTGCGCTCTGAAGTACAGATGAACATCAAGCGTTTGATGGACATTGGATGCTACCGTGGTATCAGGCACCGTATCGGATTGCCGCTGCGTGGGCAGAAAACAAAAAACAATGCCAGAACTCGCAAGGGAAAGAAGAAAACTGTTGCCAATAAGAAGAAGGCAACTAAGTAACATTTGAGATATTTGAAGTGGGTGCATGACACCCCTTGATCAGTAGAAAAACCTTTTTAAAACTATGGCAAAAACAACCAGAGGCGCCAGAAGTGCCAAAAAGCGAGTCGTAAAAGTTGAGCCTGTCGGTCAGGCTCATATATTCGCTTCTTTTAACAACATCATTGTTACCATTGCAAACCAACAGGGTCAGGTTATCTCCTGGTCTTCTGCGGGGAAAATGGGTTTCAGGGGGTCAAAGAAAAACACCCCTTACGCCGGGCAAATGGCTGCAACAGATGCAGCAAAAACAGCCTATGATCTTGGTCTGAGAAAGATCAAGGTATATGTAAAAGGACCCGGTTCCGGAAGAGAGTCTGCAATACGTACATTGCATTCAGCCGGACTGGAAGTGATGGAAATAATGGATGTAACCCCATTGCCGCACAATGGCTGTCGCCCGCCCAAAAGAAGAAGGGTATAATCATTTTGTAAACAATTCAAAAAAGTATCAATAAAAAATGGCTCGATATCTAGGTCCAACCACAAAAGTTGCACGAAAATTCGGAGATCCGATCTTCGGTGCAGATAAAGCGTTTGAAAAGAAAAACTATCCGCCCGGACAGCATGGACAGATGAAAAAAAGGCGCAAAAAATCTGAATACGGTATTCAGTTGCTTGAAAAACAAAAAGCAAAGTATACCTACGGATTGCTGGAAAAACAATTTTCTAACACATTTAAAAAAGCTGTCCGTAAAAAAGGTATTACCGGTGAGATTTTATTGCAGCTTCTGGAAGCCCGTCTCGACAATGTGGTTTATCGTTTGGGTATAGCTCCCACAAGGCGTGCTGCAAGACAGCTGGTGGGCCATCGGCACATTACCGTTAACGACAGAGTTGTTAACATCCCCTCATTTACAGTAAAACCTGGCGATATCGTTGGCGTAAGAGAGAAATCCAAAAGCCTTGAAGCCATCGTTGATTCACTTGCTTCAAGATCGTCGGCTTATTCATGGCTTGAATGGGATCAGGGCATGATGAAAGGAAAGTTCATGAATTTACCCGAGCGGGAAGAAATACCGGAAAACATTAAGGAACAGCTTATCGTGGAATTGTATTCCAAGTAATGTTTGATTACTTTTTTCATCATTAAAAAACGAAAAAATGGCAATTTTAGCTTTTCAAAAACCGGATAAAGTAATCATGCTGGAGTCTGACGACCGGTTCGGAAAATTTGAATTCCGTCCGCTTGAACCAGGTTACGGCATAACGATTGGCAATGCGCTTAGGCGAATATTACTCTCTTCTCTTGAGGGTTTTGCGATCACTTCGGTCAAAATTGAAGGTGTTGAACATGAATTCTCGACCATTAAGGGGGTAGTGGAAGATGTAACGGAGATTATTCTGAACCTGAAGCAGGTCCGATTTAAAAGCCAGATCGAAAAAGCAGAATCAGAGAAATTTACTCTCAAAATTAAAGGGAAGGATCAATTTAAAGCAGGAGATCTTAATGATGTTTTGGCAAACTTTCAGGTGTTAAACCCGGATGTGGTTATCTGTAATATGGAACCTTCGGTAACCCTGGAGATAGAATTCACGATCGAGAAAGGTCGTGGATACGTTCCTGCAGAGGAAAACAAAAGTTTGAACCCGGTAATCGGATTGATCGCTGTAGACTCTATCTTTACGCCAATCAAAAATGTTACCTATCATGTTGATAATTACAGGGTGGAGCAAAAAACCGATTATGAGAAACTGATTATCGAGATTCTTACTGACGGTTCCATTAGCCCAAAAGAGGCCCTTAAGGAAGCTGCACACATCCTGATTATGCACTTTATGCTTTTCTCAAATGAGAAGATTACAGTGGATACGGAAGAAAAAGCTGCCAGTGAGGAGTTTGATGAAACATCACTGCATATGCGACAGTTACTAAAAACAAAGCTGGTTGATCTTGACCTTTCTGTCAGGGCATTAAACTGCCTGAAAGCAGCCGATGTGGATACACTTGCTGACCTTGTGACACTAAACAAGCACGACCTGCTTAAATTCAGGAATTTTGGAAAGAAATCACTTACAGAATTGGAAGATCTGATCAAGTCAAAGAACCTCAGCTTTGGCATGAACCTTTCGAAATACAAATTAGATAAGGAATAAAGGAAATGAGACATAGAAATAAAATAAATAGTCTGGGAAGGAAGGCAGCTCACCGCAAAAAAACTTTGTCGAGTCTCGCCACGGCGTTGATCATGAACAAACGCATCAACACAACAGTAGCTAAGGCCAAAGCATTGCGCGTTTATGTTGAACCGCTTATTACCAAATCAAAAGAGGACTCAACACACTCAAGAAGGGTGGTTTTCTCCTATTTGAGAGATAAATATGCAGTTAGTGAACTTTTTCGCGAAGTGTCACAAAAAGTTGCAGATCGCCCTGGCGGCTACACACGCATTCTGAAAACAGGATTCCGTAAAGGTGACGGCGCAGAGATGTGCTTTATCGAGCTTGTTGACTACAACACGCATATGCTGCAGACAGAGGAAGATACACAGCAAAAACGCACACGTCGCGGAAGACGTCGTGGAAAGAAATCCGGTGAAGAAACTGCCGCCGAAAGCCAGGCACCTCAAAAGCCAGCACCAAAGGAACAACCTGTAAAGGAGGAGCAGGAAGAGCAGGTGACAACCGATGAGGTGAAAACAGAGGTTCCCGAGGCGGAAGTTAAAGAACAACCGCAGGCTGAAGAACAACCTGAAGCTACTGCAGAAGAAAAACCCGCACAGGAAGAGGTAAAAAAGGAAGAACCTGTTGCTGAGAAGAAAGAACCTGTTGCTGAAAAGGAAGAATCGGCAGAGCCTGAGGCGGATACTCCTGATCAAAAAGAAGAGGAAAAGGCAGATCCCAAAAAAGAGGATAAGCAGGAAGAGAAATAGGTGTCTTCGAAAAATATTCTGAAAGGATAAAGGTGTATGCAAAACATGCTTTTATCCTTTTTTATTTGACTGATTATTAGTATTTTTACACCAACAGAAAACATATTATTCATTAAAATTTATCATTATGAGCGCAATAATAAACGTCCATGCCAGGCAAATACTCGATTCAAGAGGTAACCCAACCGTTGAGGTTGAAGTAATCACAGAAAATGGCATATTGGGTCGTGCAGCCGTTCCCTCCGGGGCCTCAACCGGGGTTCATGAAGCTGTGGAACTTCGTGATGGCGACAAAAAGTTGTACCTGGGGAAAGGGGTGATGAATGCCATTCAGAATGTAAACACAACGCTGAACAACGAGCTTAAAGGCTATCATGTAACCGATCAGAACCTGATTGACAAGCTGATGCTTGATATTGACGGAACGCCCAATAAGGCAATACTTGGTGCAAACGCGATCCTTGGTGTATCTTTGGCGGTAGCCAATGCTGCGGCACAGGAAACGGGTCAGCCATTATTCCGTTATGTTGGTGGTGTGAATGCCAATACATTGCCCATGCCGATGATGAACATCCTCAATGGCGGATCCCATGCCGACAACTCCGTTGACTTTCAGGAGTTCATGATCATGCCCGTGGGTGCCGCTTCTTTCACTGAAGCCATACGGATGGGTGCCGAAATTTTTCACCACCTGAAAGCGGTTCTCAAGAAAAAAGGGTATTCTACCAACGTAGGTGATGAAGGTGGCTTTGCCCCTAACCTGAAATCGAATGAAGAAGCGGTTCAGCTGATCCTTCAGGCAACCGAAGCTGCTGGCTACAGACCCGGAGAGGATATCTTCCTGACACTGGATCCTGCTGCAAGTGAGTATTTCCTTAAAGATGAGAATGTTTACCACCTGCACAAATCGACCGGAGATAAACTTACGCCGGCCCAAATGGTTGATTACTGGGCCGACTGGGTAAACAAATACCCGATTGTTTCTATCGAGGACGGTATGGATGAGGATGACTGGGAAGGCTGGGCACTGATGACCCAAAAACTGGGCTCAAAAATCCAGCTCGTTGGCGACGACCTCTTCGTGACCAACGTAGACCGACTGCAAAAAGGAATAGATACAAATGTTGCAAATTCGATTCTCGTGAAGGTAAACCAGATAGGCAGTCTGACCGAAACCATTAACGCGGTAAACCTGGCGTACAAAAACCAGTATACTGCCGTTATGAGCCACCGTTCCGGAGAAACAGAAGATACCACAATTGCCGACCTTGCCGTGGCGTTAGGCACCGGACAAATCAAAACAGGATCTGCATGCCGTTCCGAGAGGATTGCAAAATACAATCAGCTTCTTCGCATCGAAGAATTGCTTGGTGATACCGCCATCTATCCCGGGAAATCATTCAAGTTTGTAAGATAATTCCCGATGAATCATACAAAGCCACCCGGAAACAAAGGGTGGCTTTGTTTCTTATGCCCATACTATTTTAATGAAAGCTATGAAATCACTTTGGCTCATTCTCTTTGTGCTCTATGCGGGCACTGTTTCTTCAGGGCCGAGGGACACCGTTTCTGTTATGGTATACAATCTGTTATTCTACGGACATTATACCTCCTTTTGCACCCCGCAGAATAACAATGTTGATGATAAGGATGAATATCTGCGAACAATTATCAGTTATACCCTTCCAGACATCTTTGCAGTCAATGAAATGGGCCCCAGTGCAGCAAATGCCACCAGGATTCTTAATAATGTAATGAATTCTGACGGCAGAACAAACTATGCCCATGCCGCGTATACCAATACTGCAGGATCAAATCTGGTTAATATGCTTTTTTATGATTCCGATAAATTCGTTTTGTATGATGAAGAGGTAGCTGCCAGCGTTGTCAGGGACATCAACCGCTATTCACTTTATTACAATGACCCTGACCTGGGAAACGGCAATGATACCATATTTCTCCATTTGTTTGTTACTCACATGAAGGCAGGAAGCAGTGTTCAGGATCAGCAGCGTCGCACTCAGGAAGCCAATGCCGTGATGAACTACATTGAGGAGAAGAATATTACAGGCAATGCCCTTTTCATGGGCGACTTTAACATGAACTCCTCTTTCGAGGAGGCTTACCAGATCATCACCTACAATTTGAATGAAGGCATCAGGTTTTATGACCCGATAAATCGTCCGGGAGTTTGGTGGAACAACCCCGACATGGCTCCTTACCATACCCAGAGTCCGAGAACCGGGCAACATCCGTGCTTTGTTACGGGAGGTCTGGATGATCGATATGACCAGATCCTGGTTACAAAAAGTGTGATGGAGGGTTATGCCGGAATGCAATACCTTCAGGGATCATACAGGGCGATCGGACAAGATGGACAGCGGTTTAACCAATCGTTGATCTCTCCGCCAAACAACAGTGAACCACAAGAGGTGATCTATGCAATGTACAATATGTCGGATCACCTTCCGGTGAAGATGCAAATGACCATTCTGGACTATTATACGCAGGTTGATGAGATGGAAGAACTGCCGGTGATACAAAATGTGAGGTATGACAGTGGCAGCACTTCCGTTCACATAAAGGTTGGTGATTTTTCAGGTAAGGCCCAGCTTAAGATATTTTCTGCATCGGGAGGTCTTGTAAGACAGAAAAAAGACCTTTCTTTGTTCCCGGGATCTGAATTTTCCGTTTCTGCCGGTGGTCTGGCTCCCGGACCGTATGTTTTGCGCGTAGAAACAGATAAAGGAGGAGTTTTTACTGAAAAACTGATCATTCATTGATTTTAAGAAGTTCTTTTCTTTAAATTTGCCTATCAAATTTTTGGCTTATGAGCTTTGGTTTCTTTGACTTTCTTACCCTGTTCGGTGCCCTGAGCCTGTTCCTCTTCGGGATGAAGACAATGAGTGAGGGCATTCAGAAGTTTGCCGGAGACAGAATGCGTGCCATTCTTGCTGCCATGACCTCGACCCGGTTTGCCGGTATCTTAACCGGTTTCCTTCTTACCACCCTGGTACAATCCTCGTCGGCATCCACAGTGATGGTTGTGAGTTTCGTGAATGCCGGGCTTATGTCGCTGCTGCAGTCGATTGGCGTAATCATGGGTGCGAATATCGGAACCACAACCACTGCCTGGCTCATCTCATTGCTGGGCTTTCAATTGAACATCTCTACATTATCCATTCCATTAATTGGCATTAGCTTTCCGCTCTTGATGAATAAGCGCGAGCGTTTCAACTCGGTGGGACAGATTTTGCTGGGGTTCGCTCTCTTGTTCATGGGACTCGACTTTTTACGAGGCTCTGTGCCTGATCTGGAAACCAATCCCCAAATGTTCAAGTTTCTCCAGGACCTTACCGATTATGGTGTTTACAGTACCTTTTTGTTCTTGGGGCTGGGAACGCTGCTAACCATCGTATTGCAGTCGTCTAGTGCAACCATGGCACTCACGCTGGTGATGTGTAATTATGGCTGGATCGGTTTTGAGCATGGAGCTGCCATTGTGCTTGGAGAGAATATCGGGACCACGATAACTGCAAATCTCGCAGCTTTGGTGGGGAATGTTTATGCCAAGAGAACCGCCTTTGCCCACAGTATTTTCAATATTATTGGCGTGATCTGGATGCTGGTCTTTTTCCGCTTTTTCCTTGGTCAGATCGATCACTTTATGGTGCACTTTGGCCTTGGCTCCCCGAAAGAGCTCCCCACTATGATCCCCATAGGCCTTTCGATTTTTCATACAGTTTTCAATATAACGAATACACTGCTTCTTGTTGGGTTTTCAAAGCATCTTGTAAAGATTGTTGAGTTTATTTTGCCCTCCCGCGGTAAGAAATTTGAGCGTCCGCAGCTGGAATACTTTAGCAGTGGGTTCCTGCATATGGCAGAGCTTTCCGTTTTTCAGGCAAAGAAAGAGGTCAGGAAGTACAGTGAACTTGCCCACAGGATGTTTAATTTTATCCCTGCACTGATTATTGAAACCGATAAGAAAGAATACCAGAACCTGCTGGAAAAGGTAAGCAAATATGAGGAGATCACCGATAGGGTAGAGGTGGAGATCACAACCTTCCTTATTAAGATTTCACGCAAGCAGCTGAGTAACCAGGCTGCAGAGGAGTTACGCAGGATGCGCCTTGTAAGCAGCGAAGTGGAAAAGATCGGAGATGTTTGCTTTAAAATGTCGACCCTGTTATCGGAAAAGAAAAAAGAGAAGACCTATTTCACACCTGCGCAGCGCAGTGATCTTTTCGAGATGTTTAAACTGGTGAATACGGCATTTGATCTGATGTTAACCAACTTGCAAACGAACGCGTTTGAGGCAAGGAAACGCTTACCTGAAGCCAACCAGCTAGAGAAAAGGATTAATGCCTTACGCGATCAGATCACCGATGCTGTAATTACAGACATAGAACAACATCCCACCCATGCAAAAAGTGGTTTTTATTTCAATAAGCTGATCTCTTCCTGTGAAAAGATTGGCGATAGCATCCTTAACATCAATGAGGCTGTTTCCGGCGTCAACATTGAATAAAAAAGGCTGTTAGTTGCTGACCAGCCAACCGGGCAATACCTCATCCTTCCAACTGTCTTTTTCACGGCGGAGTCTCTCCATGTCGAGCCCAATGAATTCCTGTGCTGCCTCCTTGGTTGAGAGGTCTGGCATTTCAATCGGATAGTCCACGCCATATTTGTTGAAAACGGATGTGAGTTTCAGGCTGGCCTCCTGGGCTTTCTGAATGGAGGTGCCCAAAACCCTGAGTGCTTCCGCGGGCGAGTGAATCCCCATACCATTCGCAGCTGCTACCCAGTCCCAGCGCCACTGAGAGTGGCGGATCAGTTGCAGCACGGGCGCCATTTCCGCTTCCGTTGCGCCCGCTTCCCAGGCGTACATCGCTTCAATGTGTACACGTGCCAGATTTCTTTCGGCAATGCCACGCAACTCAGAAACCCTTCTCTGGTGGTCATAAACGTTGGCAATCAGTGTTTCTTCACTTTGTCTGTGGCATACCTGACAAGATTTGTCAACCTTTGCCAGCGGACTTACCAGGTGATGGTCGGTAAATTTGATGCCGCCCTCCCTTTTATAAGGCATGTGGCAATCGGCACAAGAGACACCCCGCTGCGCATGGATCCCTGTTTTATATAACTCATAGTCGGGATGCTGTGCCTTGAGCATAGGGGCACGGCTTAATGCATGGACCCAGTCGACGTGCTCAATGTTGTCTTTGTACCTTTCCATATCCTCTGCGCTGAAGCCTTCATCCCAGGGAAAGACCAGGTAATTCTCCGGTCCGAAATAATACTCCACGTGGCATTGTGCACATACCAGTGAACGCATCTCCTGACGCGTGGCGTTGTTGATGTCACGTCCTTGCCGTTCAAATGCTTCTGCGAGAGCAGGCCTGGTAATGCGGAGATTCATGGTTTGCGGGTCATGGCAGTCCTGGCATCCGATCGGGTGCTGAATGTTTGGGCCCATTTCCGCCCAGGTTTTTGCATAAAAGTTGCTCACGCCCAATTCATTCATCATCCTGGGTACATCCGTGCTTTTGCATGTCCAGCAGGTGGCAGGCTGAGGTACTTTTGTGCGGAGTGTGTTGTGTACATCGGTAACCGAGTAATAATGACCCCGTCCCTGGTTGTAATCGCGTGAAAAGGCATAGCCGGCCCACATTACAACAAGCTCAGGATACTTCTCAAGGTAATCGATCATTACAGAACCATAGTATTTGCTTGCAAATGTGGTGTCCAGGGTCATTTTATAACTTTCGTATTGCCTTGGAAAGTTTTCTCCCCACACCGAATTGTCTGGTTCAAAATCGGGTATGGGACTTACCATCTGGAAATACAACTGGGCTTCGCTGCGTCGTTCAATGATACTGGCTGCAAGGAGGCCGATCACAAATACAATAACGATTGTGGCGAAAAATAACAACCAATTAATCCAGGCTTTTCTCTCAGGTGTTGTTCGATTCGTTTCCATAAGAACTATTTTTTGGATTTATTCATAAGTCAATACTCTATTGGGCTGTGAACGCTGATTTGTCCCAAGCCAGGCAGGAAGAACGGAAGGAAGACGTTCAACCAGGGCATGTGGTGAGGCAGATAAGCTTTTTACCGTGCCGTGCGGTGTTTCGCGATGGCAGTCCCAGCAAAGCTTGCCTTCTCCTGCGGCAGCAGATGCAGCTGTTACCTCTACCAGCTGAACCATGTCAACGAGGTCAAGGTGGCAGCGGATGCAATTATCCTGAACAACACGGGTGCCGCGACTTTTGATTTGGATTACCTGGGGTTCCCAGCGCATGGTAAAGTAGGTAGCATGTGCGAGACCATCCGTTGCTTTTACAAAATATTTGCTGCAAATGTTATCCTGAGGTATGTGGC